>CAZSIA010000013.1:0-15324 GCA_964606905.1 uncultured Anaeroplasmataceae bacterium
CCTTCCATCTTCACTAATACCATTTTTTCTTAATGAATCAATAATTATATATTTTTCATCAGTTATAATTAGATTAGAATTTTTCCCCATTAATTCTAATATTAAATATTTAGTTTTTTTATCACCAAATTCGTTTGTCTTAATAATTTCAAATTTAACAATTCTATCTAAATCATATTGATTAATATTAATAATTGTTCCACCTTCAAAATGTTTTCTTAAGAGCATAGTAAACATTGTTGCGTTTGAAGGAGCAATATATTCATTTTCTGTTAATGCGATGCGGTACTCATTTCTTTCAAGACTTATTAATAGTTTATTGTTTTTCCCCATGGCTCTAATAATGAATAAAAAGTCGTTGTTTCCAACCTGACTTATTTTTCCTATTTTACCACCGTTTAAAGTTTGTAATTCTTTTACTAATTGATTAATCATTAATCCATCTAGAGCCACAAGTATCACCTTTAATCATTATAACAAAAAAATATTAAATTTGATAGTAGAAGATTTATCTTAGCGAAAAAATACGTAGTAAAAAAGCAAACTATGTTAAGATTTATTTTTATTATTTTTTTTAGTTAAGTAGCCATATTTTTAAATTTTTATCTAAATTATCTGTAAAATATTGACTTTACAAAACAATTATGATAAAAGAAAAGAGAAGAGTGAAAACGTTATTATAGAAATTGTTTTTATTTTTTTACTAATTGGTTAAACGTTTAACCAAAAAATACATAGTTTTAACTATGTCTGCTAGTAAACTTCAAATAAAAAAAAGGATATGAAGATAGTATGTCACAAAAGGTAACTTTGAAATTTTTAAGTGAAAAATGTGGTATCTCTACAACTATAATTTCTAAGATTTTGAATAATAAGGAAGTTAGAGTGTCACAAGAAAAGAAGGATTTGATTATTGAACTTGCGAAGAAGTATAATTATATTCCTAATTTAACAGCTGCTAGTTTAGTTACAAGAAAAAGTAAAATGATTGGCTTATTACTTCCTGATATTTCCAATGCGTTCTTTAGTGAGATTGCTAAAGATATTGAAACAAATCTTTCAAAAGAAGGTTATAATTTAATTTTCTGTAATACCAACGATTCTTATGAACTTCAGGAAAGATATGCAAACCTTTTACTTGGAAGAGGTGTAGATGCTTTAATTTTCTGTTTGACTAGAGGAGAAGCTGATGAAGTTGAATTTATCGAACGATTTATTCAACATAATATTCCTTTAGTCGGTTTCGACCGTTTTAGTGTTTCGGAATGTTATTCTACTGTTGGGACGGATAATAAAAAAGGTGTATTTGTTGGGACGGATTATTTGATAAAAAACGGTCATACAAAGATTGGTTGTATTGTTGGTCCAAGATACTCTACAAGTTCCATTAATCGTTTAGATGGATATAAATTAGCCTTGGAAAATGCCAATTTAAGTTATAATGACGAACTTGTCACATATGGTGACTATCAATTTGAGGGTGGATATAATGCTTGCTTAGAATTACTTAAGAAGGATATTACAGCAATTATAGCATTTAATGATCTTATGGCTTATGGTGCTTATAAAGCCATTTATGATTGCGGGTTAAATGTTCCGAATGATATATCTGTTGTTGGATACGATGACTTGATGTTTTCACAAATGTTATCTGTTCCTTTAACGTCAATTGCCCAAAACACTAAAGAATTAAGTGAAAATGTTTCTAGATTAGTATTGGATGCTATTAACGGAATTGAACATAAAAAACATATTTTAGTAGCGCCAAATTTGCATATAAGAGACAGTGTGAAAAAAATTTAGTTCAAATAATGTTTATAAAGATAAAAAAGAAAGAGAGGAGAATTAATATGGCTAAAGAAATAACAATAAAGCGTATAGATGGTACTGTGATTGGAACTACTACTGAAAAAAACAAGAAGAAACCTTGGACTACTAATGATGTTGTTTTATTAATTATGGCTTCATTAGGTATTATATTTTTGGCAGTATTTGCCTATGCACCGTTATACGGATTAGTTTTAGCTTTTAAGAAAGACCATGAATATATCAATATTCAATATGCAATCCAATATGGTAGTTGGGCGGCTGATCATGGTTTTAATCATTTTAAAACATTTTTACAGGACCCTGAGTTTGGCAATATTCTATTTAATACTTTAGGACTTAACATTTTGCAGTTGTTGATTAATTTCCCTGCACCAATAATTTTTGCAATTTTATTAAGTGAACTTATTAGTAATAAATTTAAAAAGTTTGTTCAAACAGTAACATTCTTCCCGCATTTTATAAGTTGGGTAATATTTGGAGGTATTTTCTTAAGTTTATTAGATTATGATACGGGTATTGTGAATACTTTATTAGTTGAATTAGGTATCTTAAGTGAACCAGTCGACATATTAGGTGGCGAAGAATTTTTCTGGCCTTTGATTATTATTACATCGATTTTAAAAGGTCTTGGATGGGGCTCAATTATATATGTGGCCGCTATTTCGAGTATTCCTAATGAATTATATGAGGCTGCGATTATGGACGGAGCTAATCGTTGGCATAAAATTCGTTATATAACAATTCCTAGTATTGCTCCTACAATTACATTATTCTTTATATTGTCTATTTCAGGATTACTTAATAACGGTATTGACCATATTTGGGTATTCCAAAATGCAAATAATATTGCACGAAGTGAAGTATTAGATACTTTCATTTATAAGTATGGTATTCCTGAATGGAATTATGGTTATGCTACTGCGGTTGGTTTATTGAAGTCAATTGTATCGTTGTTCCTGTTGTTGATAGGTAATACAATTTGTAAGAAATTAACAGGGGAGGGAATTTATTAGTATGAAGACTTTGTTAAAAAAAATTTTAGCTTATGATCGTAGCACTGAGAAATTCCTTAGTATTAAAAAGATCATAAATTTAGTAGGTATATTTATTATAGTTTTAGCGGTATTTTTTGGTTATACTTCAAATGTTACAATCGATGAAGCTACACCAAAAATGTATCATACACTAGATATTTTATTTATTATTTTCTTAATTTTAGGCATTATTGCAATTCTTATTATGGGAAGTTTAATTGCTTTAGGTATTTACGATAAGAAGAAATACTATTTAAATCACAACAAGAAAAAACAAAAAATTTATTTATTTGATGTGATTAACTTCTTATGGATGGGTTTATTTTGTCTCTGTTGTATTTATCCACTTTATTATGTACTAATTGGTTCATTTAACCAAGGAGCTGATTATGCAAAGGGTGGGATATATTTGTTACCTAGATTATTTACTTTTGAAAACTATCGCGTTGTTTTAGAAGAAGCAAGAATGTGGCAAAGTTATTTAGTTACATTTGCCAGAACTATCTTAGGTACAGCTACCGCTTTAGTATTTACATCAGCTGTTGCTTATGCGATGAGTCGAAATAATCTAAGATATAAAAAAGTATTTTATTATTTAAATATTTTCACAATGTTTTTTGGTGGAGGTTTAATTCCTTATTTCTTAATCATTAAGACAGTTGGATTATATAATAGTTTCTGGGTTTATATTATTCCTTCACTTTATTCGGTATATAACATGATTGTTATTTCATCGTTTTTTAAAGGAATATCTAATGAAATTCATGAGGCCGCAATTATGGATGGAGCAGGTGAATTTAGAATTTGGTGGCAAATTTATATGCCATTATCAAAACCAGTTTTAGCTACAGTAGCTTTATGGTTGGCAGTAGGTCATTGGAACTCATATTTTGATACAATGATTTATACATCTTCGGAAAATTTACAAACATTACAATATTTCTTATTAAGGGCAATAAATTCTTCAACAATGACTGAAGGTATGCCTGAGGCGATGTTACAAAGAGTTTCAGCACGAACTATTTCGCTTGCTGCAATTATAATTTCGACTATACCAGTGTTGTTTTTCTTCCCATTTGTTAGAAAGAACTTCCAATCTGGTATAATGGTCGGTTCATTAAAAGGATAAAAAGGAGGAAAACAAAGATGAATAGTAAAGTTTTAAAAAGATTATTTTCGCTTTTACTAGTTTTAGCTGTTGGATTTTTACTTACAGCTTGTGGTAGTGGAGAAAAACCACCTGTTGATTTAGGCGAAGATGGAATGGCACAATTAACTTATCCTGATTTTGCCCAAACTCCAAGTGAAAAAAATAGTTGGGAATACATTAGTGAGGAAGAAGATTTAACAATTAGTTGGTATGTGGATGTTTCTTCTTGGGTTATTCCAACAGGTTTTGATGAAGTTAGTAAAGAAATTAAGCGTGTTACTGGTATTGATGTTAAGTTTGAAACACCGGTTTCCGATGACGGAACGAAATTATCTACAATGATTGCTGGAGGAGATTTACCAGATGTTATTTCTGTTCCATCATCTTCAACTAGAATTATTTCTTCAATGGCTCAACAAGGTTATGTATATGATATCAATACATTGGCTGAAAAATGGGCACCTTCCCTATTTGAAAACTTACCTAAAGATGTATGGGATTGGTGGGCATATGGAAATGGCAAAACTTATGGTATACCAAATCATTATTATAGTTATAGTGATGTTCCAGAAGGCCAATTACAACCTAATGGTGGTATGATGGTTCGTAAAGATATATTTGATGCGTGGCAAAATTATTGTGAGGATAATTTAGCTGATAGTAGTGGTTATGTTACTTACACTTCATTAAGTGGAAATACTAAAAAAGTTGAATGGCAAGGTTATATTACAACACCTGAAGGCTTCAAAGAGGCTGCAAAATGGGCGTTGCAAAACTATAAAGGCACTGATAAAGGTGATATTACTACTGGATTATTATTGTCACAATTTACAACTAGTGGTTGTACAAGTTTAACATGGCTTTCTCAATTCTTTGCTATTCCGTTTGAAGATGAGAATGGCAATTATCAATATCAATTTACTCAAGAAAGTTATGCACAAATGCTTATGTATTTAAATGATCTATATAATGAAGGAATCATTTCAACAGCAAACTTTACTCAAGATTATAATGCTATCGGAGGAGTAGTTGCATCAGGTCAAGCTTTTGCCACATTAGTAACACCTCAAGATTATCAAATGCATTTTGTAAGTGCTGATGAAGCTAATTGTGGGTATATTAGTATGTATATCACAAATGAAGAAGGAGATGCGCCAGTTTTAAGTGATATTCGCGGATATGGTTATTTAATGAATATGATTACTACTAATTGTAAACGTCCTGATTTAGTTATTAAATTATTCGATTTCTTAACTAGTAAAGAAGGACAATTGTTAGTAACTTTAGGTGTTGAAGGTGTCACTTGGAATTATACTGATGAAACTGAAACAGCAACTGAATTTACTGAATTATATTTACAAGAAAAAGCAGCTGGTACTGCAACTAAATATGGACTTATGTCTTTTGATGTATTGTTAAATTACCAAATGTATGACAATTATCAACCAAGAACTAACAATGGTAAAACTGATGCTGAGTTATTAAGAAGTAATTTAAAACGTCCTTTGACAATTTATGCATATGATTGTAATGTGACAAGTTTAATTATTGATGCAACAGACGAAAGATTTAATGATTATACAACTAGTTTGTCAAGGATTGAATCTTTATTAGGAAAACAACTTCCTAAGATTATTAAAGCTAAAAATAGAACTGAAGCGATGAGTATTTATGATAAAACTGTAACTACAATGAAAAATTATGGATTAGATTTAGTAATTCAAATGAATAGTGATGCATATGAAAAAAATAAAGTTAAATTAGGACTAGAATACGGATGGCCGCCTTATCAAGATGGGTATGTAAGTCCACTTGATAGAACTCAACCTAATGGAGATTTAACTAAATATCGAGGTTACTAATTATGTATAAGGTTATTTTAGATACTGATATTGGTGATGATATTGATGATGCATTCGCATTAGGTTTAGTGCTAAAAAATACTAATTTTGAAACATTAGCTGTTACTACTGTTTATAAAAATACATTAGCTAGAGCTAAACAAGCTAAAGCGCTTATAAATTTAAGTGGTAAAAATGTTGATGTTTTTGTTGGTGAGGTTTATCCATATTCTAATGTGATTACTCCATTTGCAATCAATGAAGAAGATTTAGCGACCGTACTTCCTTGTCAATATGATAGTAGCATGGAAAATTTAGAAGTAAAAACAAATGCTCCATCTGAAATAGTTAGACTTGCTAAATTACATAGCAAAGAATTAATTATTTTTGCTGTTGGTGCAATGACAAATGTTGCTAGAGCAATTGAGTTAGACCCAAGCATTGTATTCGATATAAAGGCTATCTATCAAATGGGTGGTTGGTTTACAAATTATGCTCCTGAATGGAATATTATTTGTGACCCTGAAGCATGTGATATTGTTTATAAATCTGGTGTTAAGGTCTATGCTGTTGGTTTGGATGTTACTTTGAAGTGCCCACTTGATGGAAGTTTATTAGATGATTTAAGAACTAGCAATGATCCGATTACAAAACAAATTTTTGTTTGGTTAGATCGTTGGAGTGATTATTTCCATTTTGAAAAGAGTGTTTTACATGATCCTTTAGCTATTACAGCTTTGTATGAAGAGAAAACTTTAGAGTTTAAACCTTTATATGTAAAAGTAGTATTAGAAGGAGAAAAAAGAGCAGCAATCGAGGTTAGCGAAGAACCTCTTGAAGGTTATAGTTTAATCAATGTTGCTGAAAAAGTTTATAAAGAAAGATTTTTTGATATTATTAATAAAAACTTTGCTTAAGGCAAATAAAATACATATATAGAAAAAGGAGGAAAGGAAATGTATTTTACAAAAACAAGAAAGTTTATCTTAACTGTTTTAGTTGCTGTAGTAGTTTTTGCTTTTGTTGGTGTATTTTATCAAGAAAAAGTATATGCTATTTCAACTTCTGATACAGTAACTTACCCATTTGCTACTGGAGATTATTCATTAGCAAACGCTCCAACAATTACTGGTGTTTCTGCTAAACAAGAAGCTGATACATGGCATTGGTGCGAACAAATATTTGATAACGCTGTTGATTTAACGAATGCTACTTATGTTGGAGTAGAATTTGAAAATGTAACTGGTAATGCTGGTTTAACAATCGGTGTTATGTCTAACGGACAAAGATTTGGAACATATACAGACGAAAAACCTGTTTACTTTGTTAATGAAGAAGGAGTTGTTACTGAATTAAGTGTTAAATATTCTTCACTAAATTTTGGTACAAATGCTTCAGGGATGATTTTACTTCCATTATCTTCATTATCAATCGTTAGTTGGGGAGATCAAAGCGCTACATTATCAAATGCGACTTCATTCTTCTTTGAAACTAATGGATTATATAATTGGGATTTTTCATTTAAAGTTGGTGAAGTATGTTATTATTCAGGAGATCCTGTAAGCAATGATGGTGTTGAATTGTTAGACTTATCTACAGAAATTAAAAAAGCTAAAACTAGTGTTTCTGTATTTACTGCTACATTCCCTGAAAAAGCAACAGATACTACTAAGAGTCCTTATTCATTTACTTATCCATTTGCAACAGGTGAAGCTGCTTTAGCGAATGCACCAACAGTTACTGGTGTTTCTACTAAACAAGAAGCTGATACATGGCATTGGTGTGAACAAGTGTTTGATAACGCTGTAGATTTAACAAGTGCTACTTATGTAGGAGTAGAATTTGAAAATGTAACTGGTAATGCTGGTTTAACAATCGGTGTTATGTCAAATGGACAAAGATTCGGAACATATACAGACGAAAAACCTGTATACTTTGTTAATGAAGAAGGAGTTGTAACTGAATTAAGTGTTAAATATTCTTCACTAAATTTTGGCGTTGGTGCTAAAGGTGTAATTTTACTTCCATTATCTTCATTATCAATCGTTGGTTGGGGAGATCAAAGCGCTACATTATCAAATGCAACTTCATTCTTCTTTGAAACTAATGGATTATATAACTGGGATTTTTCATTTAAAGTGGGTGAACTATGTTATTATACTGGTGATCCTTTACAAGGAGCTAATGCTACTGAATTATTAGACTTATCTAAAATTAAGAAAGATAAAACAGTTGCTAGTGTCTTTACTTTGAAATTCCCTGAATCAAGTACTGTAGGAAATATTGAAGGAATGACTGCTACTTATCCATTTGCAACAGGCGAAAAGGTATATGAAAACGCAATGATTTGGGTAGGTACTTCAACTGGTGATACTGATGATAACTGGCAAACATTTAAAATCTTGTTTGATGAGGCAACAGATTTAACTAGTGCTACTTATCTTGCAGTTCATTATTATGCAAAATCTGGTACTCCTGGTTTAACGTACGGAATTGAAAATGATGGAACTCGTTATTCAATAAATGGTTCTAGTGGAGAAACAATTTATATGTTAGGTGAAGATGGCAATATTAGAGTTGCTTCTATAATTGCTTATGATGCTTCAAATGTTAATGCAAATGGTTGTTTGTTAATTCCTATGAATTTACTTCAAAAACAATTTGGTAATGATGCAAATACATTAGCTGGTGCTAAACAATTTGTTCTTACTACAAATTCAAAATATAACTATTTATTTGAAGTAGGTATTGGTGAAATTGGTTATTATACTGGGCAACCTTGTGATGAAAACTTTACATTCCATAAATTAGTAGATTTATCAGAAGGCGATAAAGAAATTTCTTGTTCAGTAACAAGTGATTTAGATACAAATCGTTCTACTATATACTGCAATAAGAGTGAAAAAATGGTTTATGGTGATACTACATTAGTATTTACTGCAACTGGTAAAGTTGATGGTCAATTAATACCTTGGAGTGGTGGAGCTAATGGAACTCAAACTATGACTACTGATTCTTATGGTGATGATGCATTACTCTTAACATGTACTGGCGCTAGAGAAGGTGCTGACGCTTATACAGCATTCACAATTGCTGATGGTGTTCATTATGATTGGTCAAGTGCTAAAGGTATAACTTTATGGGCTAGAAATGACAGTGATACAGAGATATCATTCAACTTAGAAATTGATGTTTTAAACCCTGGTAAAACTACTTCACGAGGACGTTTCAACGTTACTCAAGGTAACCGTTTCTGGTTATATGATGTAAATACAGGAAAACAAACTATTTATATGACTCGTCCTGCAATTACTCTTCCTGTTGGATTTGAAGGTTGGGTACGTGTACCATTTAGTGCATTCCAACAAGCTGCATGGTCAATGACTGATCAAAATTATGGTACATTCCCAATTGAATATTTCATGACTGAAGGTTGTTATGTACCTTATGTTGGTTTAACAGTTTATTCTGGAAATTACACTAATAAACCATTTGCTGTTAATAAGCTTGGTAGCTATAGTGAAAATCCATCATTTGTTTCAGCATTAGTCTTACCTAGTGATGTACGTAAAGACATCAAAACTTTAATGGGCTTAGAATAGGAGGCTGATTATATGAAAAAATTATTTATTTTCTTAACAATATTATTTGCTAGTTTAACATTAATCGGTTGTGGTAATGATGATCAAAAAACAGAAGTAAATACTCCAGTTGAATTATCTGCACCTGTAGTGAGTGTGGATGAAGAAGGGTTAGCTAGCTGGACTGCAGTAGATGGTGCTGTAGGGTATATTTATAAGTTAAATGGTAAAGAACAAGCTACAATGAAAACATCTCTTCAATTAGCTAATGGAGATGAATTAGCAGTTAAAGCTAAAGGTGACGGTAAAAGCTATTCAGATAGTCCTTATTCAACAACTGTTACATATAATGCAAAAGCTGTTTTAGGTCTTCCTGAACCATCAACTGGATTCTTTATGCGTGATGCTGATGTAATTCAAGATGCAAGCATTCGTTATTTAGTTTATACAACTAATAAAACTGCTCACCAAGAAGATAATGTTATTGCTATTAGAAAAGGTGAATTAACTGAAGAAGGTTGGGTTTATGGAGATGAAGTAGTAGTGTTAGAATCAAGTGTTGACGGATGGGATCAATATTTAGGTTCTGCAAGTGTTACTAAAGGTGTATTTGCTTTAAATGGTGAAACATATAATTGGTTAATGGTTTATCAAGGAACTAAGAGTGATAGTAATGTAGCTAATTCTTTAGGTATTGCTGTTGCTAAAGATATTTTAGGTGAATGGACTAAGATTGAAAATCCAGTTGTTGAATATAATGCCGAAGTATATGGTGCTAATATGGTTGGTTGTTATGCTCCAAGTGTAGTTAACTATAATAAAACAAGTGGAATTCGTATATTCTACACATACGCTGATGCGTATGGACATTTCGCATATTTCTGTGATTTTGATTTATCTGATTTAAGCAAGATTGATGGTGTGAGCGCTATGATTACTAACAATGGTAATCTTCAAGGTGGAGATGCTGTGTTAATGTTCCCTAATGCTGATTTTGTTTACGATAGTGCAAATCAAGTGTTCTATGCAGTGAAAGATTATTCACCATCTCCTGCTACTAAACCAAGTTTTGCTGACCAATTTGAAGTATGTCACATTGCTGAGGCAGAATTGTATAGCGTTGAAAATGAAACTGGTTGGGAAAGTGATTTCTATTTAGATTATTTAGATTTAGATAATGGATATGAAAGAGCTTATTCTGCATGTATTGTTTCAGATGTTTATGGTCATTTATTAGATGGTAATATGGAAATAGTTTATAACGTTTGTGAAATCGGAGATAATTATTTACATACTCAAAAATTATTAACTTATATCGCTGAATAATTTTTAAAATAGTATTGGCAGGAGGTTTTATTCCTCCTGTCTATTACTATGGCAAGGAGAAATAAAATGAAGAAAAAAATTTTTATATTATTTTTAACTGTTATTTTGTTAACAATGATTACAAGTTGCTCTGCTGAACAACCTGATGAAAAAACTCCTACAGAAACACTTGGATGCGATATTCATATGGATGATGATACAAATGATATATGTGATATATGTGGTGCTATATTAGTTATGTATGACTATTCAATCGACGGTATTTATTTACTTGATAGTATGACTGTTTCTAATATCAGTGTAAAGGATACATATTACGTTAATTATATGGAATTTAAAGAAGGAAATTTAAAATGGCATAAAACTAACGCAACTTCTACTACTGTTGAGGAAGCTACATATTTAAAAGAAGATAGTAAAGTTATAATCACATTAAATAATATTCCTTATGAATTTACATATAATAGTGAAGAAAAATCAATAAGTTTTAATGGTACTATGAATAAAAAGAAGGTTATGATGAAATATTTATTTGTTGATAATTTTATGCCTAAAACAGACACTGGAAAGACTGAATTTGAAAGCGAATTATTTGGTGATGACATTAACGAGAATTTCTATAATTATTGCCCTACAGTGATGATTGAAGGAAATAATACTATGCATATTTGGTATTGTTCAAATGAAATTAGTGGAAATGTTACTGACTTTATAGCTTATCGAAAAGGAATACTATCTTCTGATGGTAAGTGGACATTTAGTGAAAAACAACTTGTTTTAGGTCCAGGAGAAGAAGGAAAATGGGATTCTAGGCATGTATGCGATCCAAGTGTTGTTAAAGGTAAATTTAGTTATAATAATGAAGATTATAATTATTTAATGGCTTACTTAGGATGTTTAACTAGTGATTGTACGTGTAATGAAGTTGGTATTGCAATAAGCAAAAATCCAGAAGGACCATGGGTTAAGGTTGATGATATAAACCCAATTTGTAATTATTTTGAATCAACAGAATTTGGTTCTGACGGTAATAAATATTGGGGCTATGGTCAACCATCACTTGTAAGTGTAGATAAAGAAGGAAAGGTTCTTTTATTCTATACTAAAGGTATTAAATTAGGTACATATACTTATGTGGAAAAATGGGACTTATCAAATTTAAATGATCCTGTTAAACTGTCTGAGGGGAAACTATCAGATGGCGGAGCTATTGAGACATTTAATAATGCTGACTTTGCTTATGATCCAGTTAATAAACGTATTTATGTTATTAAAGAAGATCATATCAGTGGTTGGTATCCATCAGATGGTGGTGTAAATTGGATTTCTGGAAGTAATTCGTTATTCTATACAACAATGAATGATTCAGATAGCGAAGTTGGAGATACTTTATTTAAAAATCATTCATGGGCTAAAATATTAACTATTGGTAAGGATGCTACTGGTTTTGAACGTGTTCATAATTCTGGTATTGTAACTGATGAATATGGATGGATAATTGATTATTCTACTATCCCCGTAGTTTATACTATGAGCCTACTTGCTACAGATTTTCCTGATTGGCCTTTACGAGGTCAATGGCCGGCATTGCATACTTACCGTTTACGCGGATTTAATGTTAAGTTGTAGGTGAATCATGGGCAAGAGATTAATATATTTATTATTGATATTTTTATTAGTTTTTACTGTATCATCTTGTAATGAAACAGAAGAAGAAAGGTTTTATCTTGAAGGGAATTATTTATTATCTAGTGCTACTCTTGATGGTGAAGATGTAACAAGTGATTATATTTCATTTATGGTGACATTTAATCTAGATGGAACGTTGAAAGTGTTTATCAATCAAAATAATTTAATCACATCTAGAAACTCAACATATACTTATGATGGTGGAAGTAATATTGTAGAAAGTTATCAAGGTAAAACATATTCATACACGTTGATGGATAATTTTTTAATTACATCTGTAACAGATTTTGTTGGAACGATTGAGATAATATTAATTAAAGAAGATGATGAATTGAATGCTAGTGGTGTTGATTTTGATTCTCTATTATTTGGAGAAGATATTTCTTTAACAAAAATTTATAATTATTGTCCAGCAATTATTATGGATACTGATAGTGAAGGTAGAAGTAGAATAAATATTTGGTATTGTACAAATAAAGATTCTGGAATAATTGTTGATTATATTGGCTTTAGACAAGGTATTTTAAATGATGAAGGTAAATGGGAATTTAGTGATGAAAAAATCGTTTTAGAACCGACTGAAGGGACGTGGGATGCACGTCACACGTGTGATCCTACTGTTGTTAAAGGCGAATTCAAGTTAAAAGGTGAAACTTATAATTTTCTAATGGCTTATTTAGGTTGCACAACAGAAGATTATCAAAAAAATGAAACAGGTATCGCTGTAGCGAAAAACATTGAAGGACCTTGGGTTAAAATAAATTCGATAAATCCGATAGTTCCGTGGTATGATGATGGAGATATTACAACTGAAGAAGGAAAATATCAATCATTGCAAGGAACAAGTGGAATTTACTGGGGTACAGGAATGCCATCATTATTAAGCGTTGATGGAAAAGGCGAAGTAATTTTATTCTACCAATCAACACTTCGTGGAACAGGTATTCGTCGAATTGACTTATCTGATTTAGAAAATCCTATAGTTAAATATACAGTTTCAATCAATAGTAATGGTATCTATAACTCTGTAAATCAAAATTGTGGAATTGGTATTCCCGACTTTGCTTATGATCCAGTTGCAAAAAGATTATATGTTGTAGGAGTAACTAATGAAAGAAATCCTGCAGATGTTACAAAAACATTAGTTAATTCGCATTCAATGGTTGCTTATCTTGAAAATTTAGAAGATATGGAAACAGTTAGTGCTACTCTTCAAAGTGGTGATTATAAATGGAAAATGGTTGGTTATGTTGGCCCGAATGAAACAAATTGGGAACGTAATCATAATCCTGGAATGGTTAAAACAACGAATGCTTATATTCCTGATTCAAGTAAAATTCAAGTAGTAGTTTCAACGGGTAAAAATAGTTGGGCAAATGAAAATATCTTTACTTATCGTTTACATGGTTGGACGTTTGATTTACCTCAATAATTAATAAAATAAAAAATGATACTATTCGTTTAGTATCATTTTTATTTTGGCTTAGATAAGCGAAAACTTTTATATTATTTATTATTTAGTAAGATTGAAATAATTTCATATGCTAAAATAGTTATATTATCTTTTTGATGATAGCCATCACCAATATGATATGAAATATTATTTAAAACTAAACAATAAATTTCGTTCTTATTTTCTTCATTAATTGTGAAATACTTTTCTAAAAGATTGATATTTTTTTCTTTATCGTATACAACGATTGCGTGAATTTTACCTTCAACTTTTATTACTTCAAATGAATTTAAATCTATGTTATATTTGTTAAATAAACTAGAATCAAGTTCAATAAAAGAAGAAGTTGCTCCTTTTTCCTCTACTAGTGTTTTGTTGACAATTAAGACATCACTGCTCATGATTCCAGAAGTTTCTAAGTAAGTAGTGTAATATGTATCACCCTCACTACATTTATATATTTCAACAGCTTTTAGTGAAGTGTTGTTCAAGATTTCAGTTTTTAATAGATCACTATTTACATCATCAGCGGAAACAAAAATTTGAAATTTCTCATAATTTTTAGGAGCGTTTAATATATCAAAAATACTTAACCAAGAAATAGTTGTTATTACAATAATAATGATAAGCCATTTGATATTTTTAATTAGTAGATTCTTCATTTGAGATTTCTCCTTTTATGTAGTTTCCACTAATAATTAATTTTTTATATTCATTAGCTTTAAAATTTATTTTTAATTCTTTTAGCATATATAATTGTCTTAACCCATTAGTAGTTTTGATTGATATTTTATTAAACAAAATTTGATCTATTGTAATTTCGTTTTGGCTTTCTTGGATTATACCTTCAATAATTTCTTCTTCATATTCTAGTTTATTATATAAGGATATATATCTTTTGTTTTTAAGTAGGATTTTTATAAAAATTAGTAAATAATAAAAGTAAGTGCTAGACAATGATATTTCTAATATTAAAGATAGCAAATCTTTGTCTTTTGTTAATAAAATTATTAAAGTTAATATGATGAAAGATATTGATAAAATTATAAAAATAGTTATTGATTTTTTGTTATAGTTCCTTAGTTTATCTTTTTGAGTTTTGTCAATGTAAATCATAACTACTTACCGCAATAAAGTTTTGGTATAAATAACTATTTTTATCGATCAATAAATCATTTTTCTTTCCACACTCTACAATGCTTCCGTTATTAATTATTACAATATTTTCAGCCATTGCTGTAGCTTCTCCTAGGTTATGAGTGACATAGATGAATGTTATGCCAAATTGTTTTTGAATATTCATGAATTCTTTCATTAAATTTGTTTTGACATTATTGTCAATATTACTTAATGGTTCATCAAATAAAATAACATCTGGATTTTTAATTAAAGCTCTGGCAATCGCAACTCTTTGTTGTTG
>CAZSIA010000014.1:0-15262 GCA_964606905.1 uncultured Anaeroplasmataceae bacterium
CAAGTGATGATGTAACATCAATAGCTAATTTAACTGTTGTAGTTACAGTTACTAAAGAAGGAACTGCAGTTACTTTAACTGATAATAAATTTACAGCAGAAGTAGGAACATATACGATTAAAGTAAGCGTAACTGATGAAGCAGGAAATAAAGAAGAAAAAGAACTTTCATTAACAGTTTCTGCTAAGGTTGAAGATAATCCAACACAACCAGGTAATAACGGAAATGAATCATCTGGTGGATGTGGCGGAAGCGTTGTTACATCTATTTTGGGCATTATCGTATTAGCAGGTGCTGCAATCGTTGTGTCTAAAAGAAAACAAGATTAAGATCTATACACAGGATAATTCTCTTTAATCACTGTGAACAGATAAAAAAATTATAAGGAGAAAAAAATGAAGAAGAAATTTTTAGTTTTATTTACGTCTATGGTTATTGCAATCTTTGCGTTTGCCTTCAGTGTAAATGCTAAAGCTCTTGACAATTATGCCGATGAAGACGGAAAAATTCAATATGGTTGGCATTTAGCAACTAATGAAATTGACAAAGAAACATGGCATTTTGATGAATCAGGTAATCCTATAGCTTCATATTCAGCTGAAGGTGATACTGGTAATCAATTTACAAATAACTATGCCATTAGAAATGTAACAGTTGGCGCAGCTGATAACTATACATTACAAGCAACATTTACGCCAGATTCTGATTCTGACTTATCAGTTGAAAGAGCATATGGGCTATTAGTATGGTATCAAGATGATGATAACTTCTTAATTTACTGGTTACAACAAAAACCAAGTGATTGGTCAGGCCAATTTTATGGACGTGTAGATGGCGTTTATAAGAGTTTCTACATGACTCAAGAGACAGCACAATTAGGAAATATTGGTTATAGCGATTCATGGCGTCGTAGTGAATTTAATGACATGTGGTGGGATAGTATGCATGCTCACGAATCATTACGTAATCAAAGAGCGTCTTTAATTAGTAATACTGTAACTTTAAAAGTATTATCTGGTGTTGAAAATGTTACTGTTGAAGGCACAGAAGAAGAAAGTCGTTATTTTGAAGTTTATCAAATTGTAAACGGAACAGAACACTTAACATCAAAAATGTATATTAAAGATGTTGATTCTAATTCCGGTGACTTCTATACTGGTCTTTATACAGAAAGATTTAATGTTACAATTTCTAACTATTCACTTGTAGCTGATACTGATTTTGCAGCTTCTGTAAATGCAAGTATCCAACAATTACCAGATGCTATTTCTACTGATGAGGAAATGTTAAATGTTATTGATGTAGCTGCTGAATATAAAGGATTACTTTCTTATGCAGGTGGCATTACAGCTGATAACAAAACAAAAATTGAAGCTTTAGATGCAAGCGTAGCTAGTTATGTTGATAGTAGAATTTTAGGTTTAAATGTTAATAATGCAACATTTGTAGATGATGTATTAACATTAGAAAAATTATTCTTTAGTTTACCAGTTGAATATCAAGATGCAGTTACTGAAGTTGATTTATTAATTGAAGCTTTAGAAAATGCTGAAAACTGGGAAGATCCAACAATTGTTAAACCTGTAGTTGAAATTACAACTCCATCTACAGCTCATACAGGTGATGAAGTTGAAGTTTTATATACTGTAACTGATAATATTACAAGTGTTGACAATTTAGAAATAACTATTTCTGTTAAAAAAGGTGTTACTACAAATGTTGAATTAACTGATAATAAGTTTGTTGTTCAAGAAGGAACTTATACTATTAAAGTTAGTGCAAAAGACGAACACGGAAATACTGGTAGTGCTAGCATGGTATTGACTGTTACTACATTAGATACTGAAAAACCTGTGATTGAAATTACAACTTCAGAAACTGCTGAAGTAGGTAGTGAAGTTGAAGTAAAATATACAGTTACTGATAATGTTTCTACAGGAAACGATTTAGAAGTATTAGTATCAGTTGTTAAAGATGGAAATACTGTTTCTTTAACAAATAATAAATTTACAGCAGAAGTTGGAACTTATACTATTACAATAAGCGCAAAGGATGCAGCAGGAAATACAAATTCTGCATCAATGGATGTTGTAGTTAAAGCAAGTGATACTACAAAACCAAATGTAACTATTACAACTGCAACAACTGCTCAAGTTGGTGATGAAGTATACGTAACTTATACTGCAAATGATGATAAGAGTGCAGCTAATAAATTAACAGCTGTTGTAAAAGTAACTAAGGATGGTGCAGAAGTAACTATTACAAATTATAAATTTACAGCTGAAGAAGGAACATATACTATTACAGTTACTGTAACTGATGAAGCAGGAAATACAACTATTGCTACATCTAGTGTAGTTGTAACTACAGCTAATGCCGGTGGAAATGATTCTACAGGAGGATGTGGTGGAAGCGTTATTGCGTCACTTTTAGGATTAGTATCATTAAGTGCAATGGTATTAGTAGTTTCTAGAAAAAGAAAAGAAGATTAGTTTTATAAAACAAAGGTAATTTGATTGAAGGTAGCTTATTGCTACTTTCAATCTTAAAATAAAAATTACAGAAAGGGAAAAGTAAAAATATGAAAAGTAAAAGATTTTTAGTTGTTTTTTTAGTTTTAGGGATCGCATTACTTTTAACTGCATGTGGCCATACTCACACGTTTGGTGAAGATTGGACAAATGATGAAACTCATCACTGGCATGCATCTACTTGCGAACATACGACTGAAGTAAGCGAAAAAGCAGAACACAGTTGGGATGCTGGAACAGTAACAACTGAACCAACTGAAGAGGCTGAAGGAGAAAAAACATTCAAGTGTACAGTATGTGAAGCAACTAAAGTTGAAGTAGTTGATAAACTTGCGCATACTCACAAATATTCTGATGATTGGAGCAATGATGCTAATCATCATTGGCATGCATCTACTTGCGGGCATGAATCAGAAGTCAGTGGAAAAGAAGAACATGAATGGGATGAAGGTACTGTAACAACTGAACCTACAGAAGAAGCTGAAGGTGTTGAATTATTCACTTGCAAAGTATGTGGTGCAACAAAAGAAGAAAGCGTTGCTAAACTTCCTCATACTCATAAATATCAAGAAACATGGACTAGTGATGAAGAATATCATTGGCATGGTTCAGCTTGTGGACATGAAGAAGAAGTTAAAGATTTAGCTGGACATACTTGGGATGAAGGTGCAGTTACAAAAGTTCCAACTTGTGAAGCTAATGGTGAAAAAACATTTGCTTGTACAGTTTGTGGTGCAACAAAAGTGGAACCTGTTTCTAAAGATGCAAATGCTCATACATTCCAAGAAACATTAACTTATAACGAAACTCATCACTGGTATGCAGCTGCATGTAGCCATGAAGTTAAACAAGGTGAAGCTGAACACGTTTGGGATGAAGGTAAAGTAACAACTGAACCTACATATTATGAAGAAGGTGTTAAGACATTTGCTTGTGCTTGTGGTGCAACTAGAACTGAAGCAGTTCCAGTATTAAAGAATTTTGAAAATGAAAACTGGACTTCATTAACTGAAGAAGGATACTATTATTTAGATGGTGCTGTTATTTCAAACGTTAGTGAAGATTTAGGCAATTGGTTCAATTATGATCAAACAAACTTCAATTTATATAACACTCAAATGGGTAAAAACTATACAATTAATGTAGATGTTAAAGGTGTTTCAAATACTGAAACTCACCCTACATTACTTGCTGGTGTAGTTGTATGGTATCAAGACGCTGATAACTATATTATATTCGGTGCGCATTGGTCTGACTTTGATAGACCACATGAAATTCGTTCATTCTGGTTTAAAGGACTTATTGATGGTGAAGTTTTTGCTCCAGGAGATGCTTGGTGTGATGGTTGCTTTACTTTACCTGTAGATGGTGTACGCATTAGTGTTTCTAAATCATCAAATATATTCACATGGACAACTACAAATATAGCAACTGGTGCAACTATTAAAACTGGTTCTCAAACAATTCCTGGAACTAACACAGTAAGCTCTAAAGTTGGTGTTTACGGTGTAAATGAAGCATTCTCATTCACAAACTTTACTTCTGCTAATATCGAAGCTGCTCCGCTTGTTTATACTACTACAGTTGATAGTGTTGTCCATACTTTAACATTAAGTATGATGACTGATGAATTTACATTAGTTCAAGGTGAAACTACTTTAACAGGTACTTATACTGAAAATGGTAGAAATAAAACTTTAACATTTGCTGATGGTACTGTTCAATATGTAAGAACAATAAGTAAAGGAAATGTATTTGATTATATTACATTAAAAACTATGGATGAACCAGATGCAGAATTAACTAATGAATGGACAGTAGTTCAAAGCGATATCACAGGAGACTATACTATTAGCTTAGACTTCTTAGGAACATTAGCTTATGAAGGCGTAAGTGCTAAATTAGGCTTCAAAGCTTGGTATGTTGATGAAAATAACTACATCGATATCTATCTTGAATGGGGTGCAGCTGATAGACCACATGAATTAAAATGTGTTCAAATTACTGGTTACTTAAATGGTACACATATCGGTTGGTTTGATATTTGGACAGATAATTCAAGATATTTACCAATTGACGGTGGTCACTTAACAATCACTAAAGAGGGACAAAAATTCACTGCTACTTATTCTAATGATTATGGATATTCAAAATCTGATTCTCGTACAGTAGCTATTGATACATCTGTAGCATATAAGATTTACGCATATGCTGAAGGTGATATAATGAAAGTTGATAACTTCACTTATAAATATATTATGCCTACAAGTGCTGTAACTTATAATAGTGAAGACGGTACAGATAAATTAGTAGTTGATACAACAAGTAATAACTGTGTATTAACTGTCGACGGTGTTGAATATGCTGGTTATTATACATTAGATGGTGCTTATGGTATCGTTACTGTTGGTGAAGAACAAAAACATTTCAAACTTGTTGTAGATAAATCATTATTAATTTTATATACACCAAGTACAGCTGAAGAAGATCCAAACGCTGTAACTGTTACTCCAAATGCTGCTGTTGAATTAGCAACTGGTATGACTGGTGATTTTGAAGTGACAATGGATGTTAAAGGTTTAATTAATTCTAATGTTACTGAAGAAAGAACTGTATTTATTGCTTATCCATGGTATTTAGACGAAAACAACTATGTTGAAGTACGTGTTGAATGGTGGGATAGTGATAGAGCATATGAAATTAGAAGTATTGTTGTTAATGGTTATATTGGTGGTAGTAAAGTAGCGTCTACTGAAAAATTCGGTGATTGGCCAAGTACTTATACATTACCTGCAGACGGATTCAAACTTACTATATCAAAAACTGGAAATATATTTAATGTAAAATTAGTTTCTGCACTTACTGGTGTTGAAAAAGTTAATGATGCACTTACAGTTAGTGCTTTAGATACAACTGCAACTTATTCAGTTAAAGCTGGTGCTGTAACTGATACATTCACAATTTCTAACGTTGCTGGATTACCAGAAGTTAGCGAACCAACTCCTGTTACTGCAAGTAAGACAGTTGCAAGTCTTATTACTGAATATGGTTGGACTGATTCTACAACTAAACAAACATTTAATATTGATGAAAATGTAAGTGTAACAGTTAATGGTGGAAGCAATAGCGGTAAAGCATATGATGGTGACCATATTCGTATTTATGCTACAGATACTCCTGCTGGAACTTTAACAATCACTGTTGCTGAAGGATATGAACTTGTTTCTGTTAAAATTTCAACTGTAACTGGTACATATGCTTTCCTTTATGTTGATGGAACTACTACAGACATATGTAATCAAACTGTTGAAGTTTCTGGAAGTTCAGTTGTTCTTAATTCTGTAAAGAACGGTTCAAACGGTAAACAAGTTAGAGTTACTGGTATTGAAGTAGTTTACAAAGAAGTTGCATAAAAATGAACAATTAAATTACCCTGTAATTAATGCTGGGTGACTATAAAAGGTGCTAAATCCTATTTTTATGGGTTTAGCCCTTTTTTCTAAAAAAATAGTAATTTTTATATTCCTCATAAATATATAGGCGAGGTGAAAAAGGTATTTCTATTAGTGTTGTTGTTAGCTTTATTTGTTTTTGTTGATAAAGTAGAAACTATGACAAATAGTTATTACAACTTAATAAATTCAAATGAAATAAAATATGATTATGCTAGTGATGTATTTTATAGTGATCAAGAAATAAGTTTAAATAAAGATACAAATTATACATTGGTTGCGAGTAGTAATTTTTTGGTACAGTACTTGAAAATGATTCATCTGCACTAAAAAATAAAAGTCTTGGTGCTACCTTTGTGGATACTGAAAATAATTTATTAGAGTTAAAGTTTAATTTGAATGTTTCTTCAACAGGATTATATTATTCAACAATTATTTCAGAAAAAGATTGTTGTTTAAAATTTAATGATTTTCTTACAAAAGGATATCAAATCGATACTTTACCTAAATCTGAGATTTTGCTATTTGTGGGAGAAAAAGAAGATTTTAAGGTTTAGAGAAGTGGAATATTTAGAAAATTATAAAGGTGTAACAGAAAGTATTGATATATATACTAGTTATGATAATCCAATTAAAGTTGATGAAATTACAAATAAAATAAAAAGTTATGGCAATGAAAGTGGATTTAATAACGATGTTTTTTAGTTAGTGATAATTATTAAAATAGTATAGAGATTGGTGAATATTCGTTAGTCTATAAAGCGGTTTATAATGCGTATAAAGAAGCTTTTTTAACGGTTAATGTTAAGGTGATTGATACGACTGCTCCGACCATTGCTGGTTATGATGTTTTTGAATGGGATTGTTATAAAGAAGCTCCAGTACCAGAAGTGTTTAGACAATACTATAAGGTTTATGATAATGTTGATGGTGACATAACTTACAAACTTACGGTGGCGAATAATGCTTTAGGAATGTATACAGTAGGTTTAACTAAAGATTATGAAGTTGTGTTGAAAGTGGTAGATTCATCAGGAAATGAAACGAGAAAAACAATTCTTTTTAGAACTAAAGATATTAACGCTCCTGTTTTAGAAGTCAATGATATAAGTATAAATATAAGTAGTCTTGGAGATAGTATTTTTGATAATTTTTATGAACAGGTAATTACCGAAATACGGGATAATTCAGGCAAATTTTCAACTATAGTTAAGATAGAAGAAGTGGCTGGAAAAATGGGTTTTTCAGGCTCGTATAAAGTTATTGTTATAGTTAGTGATGATGTGGGAAACCAAACAATTCAAACGGCGATAATTAATGTTATTGATGATATCAATCCCGATTTTTATTTGTATACTGACTTAGTAAATACCACACCAGAAAAAGTTTATTCGCTTGATGAAATAAAAGAATGTATTAGCTGTAGTTTATATAATGAAGGAATATTATATGACTCGATAAATTTAATTAGTTGTGATTATTTAAAAAATGAAAAAACTCCTGGAAGTTATACTGTCAAATACATGTATACCTATAAAGGAGAAACTAATTATATGGTTGGATCGATAGTTGTAGAAGATGAGAAAGATTCAAATTCTTGGTTGTTTATTTTGTTGTTAATTCCAATTTCAATTGTTCTTTCTAAAATTATTAAAAAACGCAAAAAATTACAATAGATTTCTGAGTAAAATAATTAATTTATAATCTAGTTTAGATAATTGACTAGTAATTTCTTCGGTAGCAAGTATTTTATGTTTTTTTAAAAATAATAAGATGGTTTCATTTCTAAATTCTATATAATGTACCATCTTTTTTCCTTTTTCTGTGATAGTTTGTTCTATAAGCATTCCTTTTTCAGTAAGTTGTTGAATTGCTTTAGTTAATGAAATAGGTTTTATGTTTAATTTTTTACATATAAATGGATTGTTTAACGTTTTATTTAATTCTATTAATATATTTTCTTGAAGAGGTGTTAACCGTGTTTCAATTATGGAAATTTCTTGCATTATATCACCACTAAAATTATATTAAGAAATGTAAAAAAGTATGCATTTTCCGCTTGACAACTTATCAATTAATTAGTATAATTTTCTATGCATATTAAGGATGCGCGTCACTTTTTATGTGATTAAATATGCGGGTGTGGCGGAACTGGCAGACGCGCCAGACTTAGAATCTGGTTCCCAGGAGTGCAGGTTCGATTCCTGTCACCCGCACCATAGGAAAAATAACGGCTTATTTAAGCCGTTTTTATTTTTCAACGTATAAAAAACGTATAATTTTCGTATAATTGCAACAAAAAAGGAGCGAAAAATTATTCAGCTCCTAAATATGCATTTACATCTTGAATTGTCATACCATTTTGTCTTAAATGACTTGATAATAAATTCACGTTTTGTTCATTAGTTTTATAACCAGCTAAATGTAAGACCAATAGTTTTTCTTGTTTGCTATAACCACGAAGTTTATTTATGTATTCAATTACTAATTCTTTTCTAGACTTAGTTTTCGACTCTTTAATAAAAGAAATCTTATCTAATACAGTCATGTACTTGCTAATGTTATTTTTATTTTTATTTTTGTTTATAATTTTTATAAAAAAATAAATTGCTACAAAATTTTTAACGTACCAAAGAGAATAAGTATTCTTTATTCTATATAATTGAAATTGTTTTTAATGAAAAAAAGATAGATTTTGGTTATAATATATATAACATTGTATATTAGTGTGTGGGGTGGAATGTTTGATGTTTAAAATATTAATTGCTGAAGATGATTTAGAATTAAGGGAGTTATTTAAAAATGTTTTAATTAAAAATGGATATGAAGTCGAATGTGTTTCAAATGGTAAAGAAGGAATGGATAAGGTTTTAAATAGTTTCTTCGATTTAATTATTAGCGACATTATGATGCCTGTTATGGATGGATATAAGTTTGTAAGAATACTTCGCGAGCAAGGATATAATACACCAATATTAATGATAACTGCTAAAGATGCTTTTGAAGATATGCAACTAGGCTTTTTATCTGGAAGTGATGACTATATGGTAAAACCAATAAATGTTAATGAAATGGTTTTAAGAATTAAGGCTTTACTTCGTAGAGTTCAAATGAATAATGAACGAAAACAAGTTATAGGGAATACAATATTAGATTGTGATTCTTGTATTGTTTTTAACGGTGTGGAAGAATTTGTATTACCGCTTAAGGAATTTATGGTTTTATATAAGATGGTTTCATATCCAGGTAAGATATTTACTAGGCAACAATTATTAACTGAAATTTGGGGTTATGAAGTTGAAGGGGATACACATACGGTTGATGTTCATATTGAAAGATTAAGAAAGAAGTTTAGGGATAATACAGATTTTGAAATTGTTACGATTCGTGGAATTGGATATAAGGTGGTTAAACGATGAAAAAGATAACATTAAAACCTAAAAAATGGAAATTAAAAAAACGTCATAGTTTCCATTTGTATTTTACGTTTTTTGCTACTATTATTGTTACTGTTTCAACAGCGATTCCATCACTTATATATGGGATTATAAATACGGTTGCTGAAAAGGTTATTGTTGTTCCAGAATTAATAATAGTATCTATTTCTAGTTTGACTGTTGGGATAATATTATCTTTTTTTATTGGTAAGATTTTATTAGCACCAATAAAAAAATTACAATTATCAATGGAAGAAGTAGCTAATGGAAATTTTGATATTCACTTAAAAGAAGATTCAAAGTTTGATGAGGTTGAAGATATGTTTCATTACTTTAATATGATGGTAAAAGAATTAAAAGCTACTGAAACAATTCAAACTGATTTCATTTCAAATGCCTCACATGAGTTTAAAACACCTTTAAACGCTATTGAAGGATATGCAACACTTCTTTCTGATAATAGTATTTCAAATGAAGAAAGAGAATTGTATGTTGAGAAGATTTTATTTAATACAAAAAGAATGAATCAATTAGTACATAATGTTTTATTGTTGAGTAAGTTAGATAATCACGGAATTACAAAAGAAAATAGCGTCTTTTATTTAGATGAACAAATAAGGCAATCAATTTTGTTTTTAGAGTCTAAATGGGTAGAAAAAAATATAGAATTTGATGTTGATTTTGATCAAATTAAATATTATGGAAATGAACATTTACTTTTCCATGTGTGGAATAATTTAATTAGTAACGCTATTAAGTTTTCTCCTAGTGATGGAATTATTAAGATGAGTCTTAAGACAAGTGGCGAAAGTATTGTTTTTCTTGTTGAAGATAATGGTGCAGGTGTAGATGAAGAATGTAAGAAATATATTTTTAATAAGTTTTACCAAGCAGATACATCGCGTAAAGAAGAAGGATATGGTTTAGGATTAGCTCTTGTAAAAAAGATTGTCGATTTATCATACGGAAGCGTAGAGGTTAGTAATATCGAACCTCATGGCGCAAGATTTATTGTCAAATTACCAATATTTGTCCAAAGGGATCGTTAATAATACGATTCTTTTTACATTATGGTCTATTTGTAAAACTACTTGTTGACAAATCAACAAAAAAGTAGTATTATTTTGTTGACAAATCAACAAGTGTGGTGAGTATATTTGAAAAATAGATATGAAACTTTTACGTTGTTAGTTAATAATATAAATCGTAGTATAAGAAGAATTAAAACAGAAAAAATGAAAGATTATAATCTTAAAAGCCATCATGTTTCTTGCATATATTTTTTATATAAAAGAAAAATATTAACTGCTACCGAATTGACCGAACTTTGCGATGAAGATAAAGCTGCTATTTCAAGATCTTTAGATTATTTAGAAAAAAACGGGTATATTAAATGTGAGTCACAAACAAAAAAACGTTATAAAAGCGGGATTTCTTTAACTTTAAAAGGAATGGAAATTGGTAAATTCATTAGTGATAAAATTGATGAAGTTTTAGAAAAATCAAGTTATGGATTAAGTGATGAAAAATTAGCTATTTTCTATGAAGGATTAAATATAATAAATGAAAATTTAATTAAAATGATTGAGACGGGAGAAGAATAATATGCCAATCAAAATTGTTATTGATTCAGCATCAGATATTTCAAAAGAAGAAGGAGTAAAAATGGGTGTTGAAGTAATTCCTATGATAGTTTCATTTGACAAGGATGAATACTATGATGGGGTTGACTTGATGCCTAAACAATTTTACGAAAAGTTAATTGAATCTGATGTCTTACCAAAGACAAGCCAAATTACACCGTATCGTTTTATTGAGGTGTTTGAAAGATTAGTGCAAGAAGGAAATGAAGTAATTTGTATTACTTTATCTAGTAAACTGTCAAATACATATAATAGTGCTGTTTTGGCAAGTGTAGAATTTGATGGTAAAGTAAAAGTAGTAGATAGTTTAAATGCTGCAGTTGGGGAAAGATTATTATGTGAGTTAGCCGTAAGATTTGTTGAAGAAGGGCTAAGTAGCGAGAAGATTGTTGAAGAATTAAATATTATGAAACACAAAATAAATCTTATTGCAGTAGTTGACACCTTGGAATATTTGAAAAAAGGTGGTAGAATATCAAAAACGGTGGCTTTTGCTGGGGAGCTGTTAGCAATTAAGCCAGTTGTTAGTGTTGTTGATGGGGAAGTTAAGGTAATTGGGAAAGCAAGAGGGTCAAAAAACGCAAAAAATTTACTTAATCAAATAATTGTTGAAAAAGGTGGAATTAATTTTGATTTCCCTTATGGTGCAGTTTATTCAGGATTAAGTTCACTCATGTTAGAAAAATACATTGAAGACCAGCGCTTTGTATGGGAACCATATACAGATAAAGTTCCAATGTATATAGTAGGCAGTACAATCGGTACTCATGTGGGTCCTGGTGTATTGGGTGTTGCGTTTTTTGGAAATTAGTCGAAGGAAGGTAAAGTTATGAAAATTTTAATCTCTGCGGACACTTCGTGTCTAGTAAATCATGATGTATTAAGTAAAAATAATATTAGCGTTTTTCCTTTAAATGTTATTATTGATGAAGAAGAATTTTTAGATGGTGTTACTATTAATCAAGAAAAGCTTAAATGCGATATGCGAGCTAATAAAAAGATTAAAACTTCAACACCACCATTAGGTCATGTGATTGAGTATTTTGAAAAACTATTTGAAGAAGGATATGAACATATCATTCATTTCACTATTTCAAGTAAGTTGTCATCGATGTATAATTTATTTACAAATGTTGCTGAAACATATTTTGAAGGAAAAGTAACAGTTATTGATTCTTATTCTTTATCTGCAGGAATGTTAGCTAATGTTTTATACGCAAAAGATGAATTAGAAAAAGGAACATCAATTGAGCAAATAGTTAAAAATATTGAAGAAAGAAAACATGATAGTGTTATTTTCTTTATTCCAGAAAATTTAACAGCTTTAAAAAATGGAGGTCGTATTTCACCTGCAATTGCGGCTATTGGAAATACAATTGGTTTAAAACCGGTAATTTCTTTAGTTGAAGGTGAATTGGTTAAAACTGCAATGACGACTGTTGTTAAAAAAACTTTCTCTGATAAATTTGCAAAAGTGAAAAATGATTATCCTGTTACATGTTATGATTATACTTTAGTTCAGTTTGACGCAAAAGAGGTCATATATAACTCAATATATGATAATTTAACAAAGACTTTAGATGGATACGAAGCCGTTAAAGGAATTGTACCAATTAATATTTGTGCTCATTGTGGGCCAGGTGCTATTGGGGCTATTGTATCTCCTAAAATAAATGGAAAGTCAATAAAGGATTTTTTATAATAATTAAGACTCCACTTCGGTGGGGTTTTATTTTTGGAAAAAAATAGTAAAATTAATAAATAATAGCGTTTAATTTATTATTTTTATCGAGGAGTTTTATTATGTATGAGAAAAAAATAATTTATAAAGAACAGATAGTTAAAGAATTATCTAATAAAAGATTTTGTGATTTATCGAGTAATTTTAAATCGTTTGTTCAGTATATGTATCCAACTGTTGAAGATGATGATCTGATTATTTGTAAAAGAAGGAATGGAAGTAAAATTGATTTTACCATATGTATAAATAATGTTAATAAGAATGTATCTGTTAAAAAGGGTGATATAATATGTGTTTATAAAGATAGAATAATAAATCTTATTTTATTTTTATTTTCTATCAAAGTGTCTAAAGATTGTATTTTAGCAATGTTATATTATCACTATGCGGATGGAACTTATGATGGGAGTGGAGTTTGTGTTGAAAGCTTTGGACAACTCTTAAGTTTTGATTATAAAGAGCAAATTGAAATTGTTAATAATGAATTTAAAAATAAAGATTTATTGGCTAGGGTTGTTGATTATGTGTTAATTAATGAAAGAAATGGTAAAAAAGTTGATTATTTTTATTTTGGAGATAGTAGAAGAGGATTTTATGAGAGTGCTGAAAGAGTTAAATATAATATTGTTAATGAAGAGAACAATTATAAGCATAATTATATGAGAATTGGCGTTATGAATTTTATGCCTTTAAAAAGGGAATTAGTTTATACAGATAAGAGTTCATATTTGAAGCATTTTTGTATTTTGAAGATAAATATAAAAAGGTATATAAAAAAATAATCGGAGAAACTTCTCCGATTAAACAATTCCTTCTTGAATCATTGCTTTACAAACACGTTCAAATCCTAAGATGTTTGCTCCTAGGACGGTGTTGTATGGGTTATTGTATTCATTTGCAATTTTATTAATTGAAATAAAGATATTTTCCATATTTGTTTTTAATTTTTCAATAACTTCTAAATATGTCCAAGATAAGTGTATGCTGTTTTGACTCATTTCAAATCCTGATACCATTACTCCACCACAGTTAGCCGCTTTGGCAGGTGCGAAACAAATTTTATTTTCAATAAAGTATTTAATAGCTTCGTTTGTTGATGGCATATTAGCTCCTTCGCCAACACAAATAGCGCCGTTAGCGACAAGTTTTTTAGCACTTTCTAAATCAATTTCGTTTTGAGTGGCGCACGCTAATGCAATATCACATCTAATACTCCAAATATCTTTTGGATTATCGAAGTATATTGCTTCTCCATCAAATTGCAAGTATTCTTTAATTCTTTTTCTCTGTATTTCTTTTAACTCTTGCATCTTTTTAAAGTTAATTCCATTTGGTGTATAAATATATCCGCTTGAATCACTCATTGCTACAACTTTAGCGCCTAATTCTAATGCTTTTTCTAATGTGTATAAAGCTACATTTCCACTTCCTGAAATAACAACTGTTTTTCCTTCGTAAGATGTATTTTTCATAACTTCCAACATTTTATTAGTGAAATAACATAAACCATATCCTGTAGCTTCTTTTCTACCTAAAGACCCGCCATATTCAATTCCCTTGCCAGTAAATGTACCACTAAATTCATTTCTTAAACGTTTATATTGACCAAACATAAATCCAATTTCTCTAGCCCCTACTCCTAAATCTCCTGCAGGAATATCAGTATTAGGACCGATATGACGGTATAATTCGTTCATAAAACTTTGACAGAAACGCATTATTTCATTATCACTTTTTCCTTTTGGATCAAAATCAGCTCCACCCTTTCCTCCACCTAATGGAAGAGTAGTTATTGAATTCTTTAGCGTTTGTTCAAATCCTAAAAATTTAATGATACTTTGATTAACTGAAGGATGAAATCTAATTCCACCTTTATATGGACCAATAGCACTATTGAATTGCACTCGATATCCTCTGTTTACATGAACAACTCCTTGATCATCTACCCATGGGACGCGAAATTGAATAAAGCGTTCTGGTTCACAAAAGCGTTCTAAAACACCGTGTTTTTCGATTTCAGGATGTTTATCTACATATTCTTCTAAAGAAGATAGAACCTCTTCTAAAGCTTGAATAAATTCAGGCTCATTGTTTGAACGACTTTTAACTTCATCGTATACTTTTTTGATGTATTTATTTTTCATTAATATCACCGATCTTTTTTTAATATTTATTAAATTATAACACTATTTTTAAAAATAAAATTATAGTTTTTAAAAAAATAATGTATTTGCTACTTGAAATCTCGTTTTTAAATGATATAATTTATTTACAAGCCTGGTGACGATGGAAAAGTGGACACACCTGTTCCCATCCCGAACACAGAAGTTAAGCACTTTATCGCCGATGGTAGTACAATTGTGCGAGAGTAGGAAGTTGCCGGGCTTTCTTTTATTTTATATCGGAGGATTAGCTCAGTTGGGAGAGCATCTGCCTTACAAGCAGAGGGTCGGCGGTT
>CAZSIA010000015.1:0-14924 GCA_964606905.1 uncultured Anaeroplasmataceae bacterium
TTATTATTTTTTGTTAAATTGTCCACAATTTGTCCTTGACTTCGGAACCAGTTTATTGAGTTTTCACTTAAGCTTTTTTCTTTTATTTAAAAAAAGAAAAGCTTTTTATTGATAAAAAGTAATTGTTGTTGTAAGATATTAATATATCTTAAATTAAAATAATAAAAGAGGATGATTATAATGGGATTTTTATCAAGAATGTTTGATGCAGGAACAAAAGAGTTAAAAAGATGTAAAAAAATAGCTAATATTGTTATGAGCTATGAAGAAGAGTATCGTAAATTGACTGATGATGAACTTCAAAATAAAACTGTTGAATTTAAGGAACGCTATAAAAACGGTGAATCATTGGATAAATTATTACCAGAAGCATATGCGGTAGTAAGAGAAGCTAGTGAACGTGTTACTACTATGCGTCCTTTTTATGTGCAAGTTTGTGGTGCTATTGCAATTCATGGTGGTAACATTGCTGAAATGAAGACTGGTGAAGGTAAAACCTTAACTGCTGTTATGCCAGCTTATTTAAATGCTTTAAGTGGTAATGGTGTTCACATTGTTACAGTTAACGAATATCTTGCTGACCGTGAAGCTAATGGTATAATTGGTGATTTATTCCGTTTCTTAGGGTTAACAGTTGGTTTAAACTTACGTGATTTAACTAGCGATCAAAAACGCGAAGCTTATTTATGTGATATTATGTATAGCACTCATAGTGAATTAGGTTTTGACTACTTACGTGATAATATGGTGTTTAAAAAAGAAGCAATCGTACAACGTCCACTAGCATATGCGATTATTGACGAAGTTGACTCAATTTTAATTGATGAAGCACGTACTCCACTGATTATTAGTGGTGGTCAAAAGAATGATAATAGTTTATATGTAGCTGCAGACCAATTTGTTAAATCTTTAGTAGATGAAGATTATGAAATTGATATTGAAGCACAAACTGTAGCTTTAACTGAATCTGGTATTGCTCGTGCTGAACGTCGTTTTGGAATTGATAACTTATATGATGTAGCATATGTAGATTTAGTTCACCGTATTGATAATGCTTTAAAAGCTAATATGATTTTTAAACGCGACAAACAATACATGGTAAGTGAAGATGGAGAAATCAATATCATTGACCAATTTACAGGTCGTGTACTTAAAGGTCGTCAATGGTCTGAAGGTCTTCATCAAGCTGTAGAAGCTAAAGAAGGCGTTAAGATTAAAAAAGAAACTGTTACTGTAGCTACTATTACATATCAAAATTATTTCAGAATGTATGCTAAATTATCTGGTATGACAGGTACTGCAAAAACAGAAGAAGAAGAATTTAGAAATATTTATAATATGTATGTTGTAGAAGTTCCTACAAATCGTCCAGTAGTTCGTAATGATCTGCCAGATTTATTATTTGCTACTTTAGAGGCAAAATATAACTATATGCTTGAAGATATTAAGAAAATTCATGCTACAGGTCAACCTATCTTAATCGGTACAGTTGCTGTTGAAACGAGTGAAATTATTTCTAAATTACTTAAAAAAGCTGGAATTAAACATGATGTATTAAATGCTAAAAACCATTTGAGAGAAGCTGAAATTATTGCTAATGCAGGTCAAGTTGGGGCTGTTACTATTGCTACAAACATGGCTGGTCGTGGTACTGATATTAAATTAGGTGAAGGTGTTAAAGAATTAGGTGGTTTAGCTATCATTGGTACAGAACGTCATGAGTCTCGTCGTATCGATAATCAGTTAAGAGGTCGTTCAGGTCGTCAAGGTGATCCTGGGTTCTCACGCTTTTATTTAAGTGCGGATGATGAATTGTTATTACGTTTTGGCGGTGAAACATTTAAAAAACGTATCGAAATGTTAGTTACATTAGGAAGTGGTGATGCAACACAACCACTTGAATCTAAAATGTTTACTAAAGTTGTTTCTAATGCACAAAAACGTATTGAAGGTAATAACTTTGACTCTCGTAAAAATGTCTTAAAATATGATGAAGTACTACGTAAACAAAGAGAAATATTTTATGCTCAACGCCGTGAAATTATTATGCGTGATGATGTTACTGATATCGTTCATAATTTAATTAGAAATTTCGTTGAAGAAACATGTTATGCTCATATGGAAGAAGTAGGTCGTAATAAATATAAGATTGATGATGAAGGAATTGTTAATGCATTTAATGGTCCAATTTATCCAGCTAATACTTTAGATATCGAAAAGATGAAAACTTTAGATGAAAAAGAAGTTGTTGAATATGTTTATAATAGATGTTTAGAATTATTTGAAGAAAAGAAACGTATGTTACCTGATAAAAGTATGTGGGATAACTTTGTTAAACATGTTACTCTTCAAGTTTTAACAACATTTTGGACTAAACATATCGACTCTATGAGTGAATTACGTCAAAGTGTAAGATTACAATCATATGCTCAACAAAATCCACTTATTATGTACCAACAAGTTGGTTATGAACGCTTTGAAGAAATGATGGATAATATCGGACGTGATGTTACTAAATTCTTAGCTCATGTTAGAGTTCAAGTTGAAGTAAAACCACAAGAAGAAAAACAAGAACAATATCAAACAAATCAAGCAGAAGATCAATCTTTATCAAAAAAACCAACAAAGGTAGATCCAAATAAAAAACTAAGACCAAATGAACCTTGTTACTGTGGTTCTGGTAAGAAGTTTAAATATTGTTGCGGTGCAAGAAGATAACAAAAAGCTCTTTTGAGCTTTTTTTCAAGAAAAATAGGATGGTGAGTTATCTTGGAAAAATATGAAATAAATAAATATTTGGAGAAGTTTTCAACTAGTGTTAATGACTTACGTCTTGCTTTAGATAGTAATGCTCTTAAGATTAGATTAGAGGAATTAAATGGACTTATTTTAGCACCAGATTTTTGGAATGACAGTAAAAAAAGTAGTAAAGTTATTGATGAGTTAAATATCGTTAAAGAAAAAGTTAATACTATAGATGATGTTAATAAAGGATATGATGATATTTTAGAACTCTATGAAATGTATACATTAGATGAAAGTGAAGAAATGAAAGAACTTTTAGAAGAAGAAATTTTAAATTTCAATACACTTTTAGAAGATACAACAATTAAAGTTATTTTAAATGGTGAATATGATGATAATGATGTTATTTTAGAAATACATCCAGGAGCTGGTGGGACTGAGTCAATGGACTGGGCAGATATGCTTTTTAGAATGTATCAAAGATACTCGCAAAAACATAATTTTAAATTTAAAGTAATTGATTATTTAGCTGGTGAAGAAGCTGGGATAAAAAGTGTTACAATTAATATAAGTGGCAAAAACGCTTATGGAATGTTAAAAAGTGAAAGAGGAGTTCACCGCTTAGTAAGAATTTCACCTTTTGATACAAATAAACGTCGTCATACATCTTTTGCTAGTGTTGATATTTCACCAGTAATTAAAGATATTGATGAAATTAAAATTAATGAACAAGATTTAAAAATTGATACATTTTGTTCAAGTGGTCCAGGTGGTCAAGGTGTAAATACAACTTATTCTGCAGTAAGAATTACGCATAAACCTTCTGGAATAGTTGTTAACTGTCAAAATGAACGTAGTCAAATTCAAAATCGTGAACAAGCAATGATGGTTTTACAAAGTAAGTTGATGGAACTTGAAATTTTAAAGAAGGAAGAAGAGCTTGCGAAAATTAAAGGTGGAAGTAGTGCGATTGCCTTTGGTTCTCAAATTCGTTCTTATGTATTTTGTCCATATACTTTAGTAAAAGATCATCGTAGTAATGTTGAAAATGGGAACGTTAATGCGGTTATGGATGGTGAATTAGATAGTTTTATTTATGGCTATTTAAAATGGATGTGCAATAAGTGATAAAGAGTAAGGTAGTATTTTTTAATATTATTTTAGGTTCTTTATTAGTCGCTATTGCGTATTACTTTTTGTTTTTACCACAAAATATTGTTGTTGGTGGGGTAACTGGTATAGCGATAATTTTTAATAAGATTTTTGGCGAAGTATTTATTTCCTCATCAATGTTTATTTTAGTGTTAAATATTATATTTTTAATTATTGGACTATTTGTTTTAGGAAGACAGTTTTTCTTTAAAACATTACTTGGTTCAATATTTTTACCAATATTTATTGCTGTATTTGAACTTTTAAATCTTTCCCCTAATTTAATATTTGAAATAGATCAAAAACTTAAGATTACTTCATTACCTATGAATCCTACCTCACAAGTAATTTTAGCTTTACTATTAGGCAGCATTTTAACTGGTATTGGCTTAGGACTTTGTTTTAAGGTCAATGCTTCAACAGGTGGAATGGATGTAATTCAAAAGATAATGTCTAAAGTATTCTATACTCCTTTTTCAAAGATGGTCTATATAACTGATGGAATTGTTGTAATCGGTGCGATATTTGTCTTTGGAATTGAAAGAACAATGTATAGTTTAATCGCTATTTATTTAATGGGTATTTTTATTGATTTAGTTCAACTTGGGTTTGTTTCAAGACGAACAGCGTTTATATTGAGCTTGAAAAACGAAGAAATTAAACATATCATTACTGAAAAATTAAAGCGTGGTGTTACAGTTGTTGATGCCAGTGGGGGATATAGTGGAGAAAAGTATGATATGTTAATATGTACATTAAGTCGAAGAGAAAGTTATTTAATGCGAGATTTAATCCATATAATTGACCCAACCGCATTTATTTTCTTCGTCTTTACTAAGGAGGTATTTGGGGATGGATTTTAAAGATAAAAAAAGAAGTGTTGTTGGAATTTTAATTTTAACAGTTATATTTGCTTTGGTGTCTATTTTTTCAGTTTCTGATATGTTTAGTGGGATTAAAACAGAAGAGAAGTTGAAAAAGACAGACTATATGTTATTGTTAGAAAATGAATTGGAAATTGAATTTAATAGTGAAGATGATTTTATTAATTTTGATTTAGTTAATTATGAAATGGTAGTAGAACCAACTAAGTATCAATATTACTATAAACCATGTTTTGATTTTGTGATTGAGCGTGATGGAGTAGTTATTACTAATCGTTTAAGTGAAGAGTTTGATATATTAGGTTTAAAAACAGGTTTGAAAATAACTAAAATTGGCGAAGAGGTTTTAGCTGGTAAAGGTTATTTTGAAATATTAGAATTGCTTTATAGTAAAGAAGAAAATGAGATTAAAGAATTTACTTTTAGTGATAATTCTAAGATTTCTTATGAGTATAAAAATTACTATAGTACCTATCTATATGAAGAGGAAAATAATGTTTTAACTCTTTACAATTTAGATAATTTAACTACTAAAGCTGTTTATGATTTAGTAACTAGTTATGAAGATGTAACTTTAGATTTATCAAAAGCTAGTGTTACTACTTATGATGGAGTAGTTAATTTCTTATCACTTTTTTCAAGTAAAGATGAGGTTTTATTTCAAACTCCAGAAGGTGTTATAGGACAAAAGGGTAGAAAAATTGATAGTTTAAATATTATTGTTAAAGATAATACTGATAATGGGATTTTATTTGTTTTAACTACTATTAAAACTTTAAATTCAAATATTAAAATTGATAAAACTGACTTAAATACAACACATTTTTTTACAGTTAATAAATTAAGAAGCGCTAACTACACAATTTATTTAAAAAATTATTTACTTCAAACTAAAACTAATTCAAATAGTGGAGAGACAGTGCTTTAGATGAAGATTGTTAAAATAACTAAAACTGGCTTATATTATAATGTAAAATTTGATGATGATAATGTTTATAAGTTTCATGAATCAATTATTATCGATTATGCTTTTTTAAAAAAAGGTATAGATGTAAGTCCTACTAAATTAGAAAGTGCGGTAAAAGATAATTTATATTATTTAGCACTTGATAAAGCAATTGGTTATTTAGCTACAATTAGATGTAGAAAAGAAGTGTTGTTGTATTTAAATAAAAATTATGATATTGAAATTACAAATAAAGTATTATTACAACTTGAAAAGTTAAAACTAATTGATGATAAAAAGTATGCTTTTTATTTTGTTGATGTGATGAAGAAGAAGGCTTTTGGAAAAACTAAAATTATAAATGATTTAAAAGAAAATGATATCTCGTTATCATTTATTTTAGAAGCAATTGAAAGTTATTCTTATGAAGAGATGGTTTTAAACTGTGAAAAATGTTTACTTAAATATTTACCATCTTTAAAGAAGGAAAGTAAATTAGGTTTAAAAAGAAAAGCGACTAATTATTTAATTAGTCATGGATTTAGTAATGATATCATTACTATCGTCCTTGAAAAAAATTTAGAATTATTAGATAATATAAGTGATGAAGACGAATTGCTAGAAAAAGCTTATATGAAATTATTAAAAACTAAAAACGCCAATATCGATGATAAAAAGTTTAGAGGCAAGATAATTAGAAGCCTTAGTAGTAAAGGCTTCCCATTATATAAAATCCTAAAAATGATGGAGGGTGGATTAGATAATGATTAAAGAGAAAATAGATAGTCAATTTATGTACTATTTAGACCAAGGAAAAACTCTTGATGCTTACAATTATTTTGGAGCGCATTTAGTTAAAAATGAAGAAGGAATAATAACTGGATGTGAATTTTTATTACTTGCTCCAAATGCTTTAAGTGTTAGTGTCGTTGGCGAATTTAATTACTACAATCCTGAAACACACGTAATGGAAAGAATTGATGAAAAAGGAATCTATTATGTTTATGTTGAAGGAAATATTGAATGGAGTAGATATAAATATCGTATTGAAACATTTGATGGAAAAATTTTAATGAAGGCAGACCCTTATGCTTTTTTTAGTGATTTCAGACCGGGGACTGATTCGAAAGTTTATGATCTATCAGGGTATGAGTGGCATGATAGGGAGTGGTTTAATACAAAAGAAAAAGTATATGAAGCACCGCTTTGTGTTTATGAAGTTCATTTAGGTTCATGGCGTAGAAAAAATGGCGAATTTATGAAAGCTAATGAAATTGCGCCTCAACTTATTCAGTATATGCATGAACAAGGTTTTACTCATGTAGAATTTTTACCTGTTTATGAACATCCACTAGATGATTCATGGGGGTATATGGGAACTGGTTATTATAGTGTTTCATCACGTTTTGGTGTTCCGAAGGATTTTATGTATTTAGTTGATGAAATTCATAAAAATGGCTTTGGTGTAATTATGGACTGGGTACCTGGGCATATTTGTCGTGATGATTTTGGTCTTTATATGTTTGATGGTAGCCCACTATATGATTATAGTGATCCAAAGATTCGTGATAATGAGGTTTGGGGTACTGCAAATTTAGATTTAGGAAAAGGTTTGACACGTAGCTTTTTATATTCAAATGCACTGTTTTGGTTGAAATATTTCCATATCGATGGGTTTAGAGTAGATGCGGTTTCTAATATTATTTATTATTTAGGAAATCCGTCTAATGGTATTAATGAAGGTGCTTGTGAATTTTTAAGAGGATTATCAACTAATTTATTCGCTTATGATGATAGATTATTATTAATGGCAGAAGATTCAAGTGCTCATGAAGGTGTTACTAGACCAGTTGATATGGGTGGATTAGGCTTTAATTATAAATGGAATATGGGTTGGATGAATGATACGTTAAGATATTTCAAATTAGATCCTATTTACCGTAAATATCATCATAATTTGATTACTTTTGGTTTAGTTTATGGATTCTCAGAACAATTTATATTACCACTTTCACATGATGAAGTAGTTCATTTAAAAGCATCACTTCTTAATAAGATGCCTGGTGATTATTGGCAAAAGTTCGCAAATTACCGTGCTTTAATTGGATTAATGATGACTCATCCTGGTAAGAAGTTATTATTTATGGGTGGTGAGTTTGCACATTATAATGAATGGAATTTTAAAAAGGAACTAGATTGGAATTTATATAAATATCCAGCTCATGATAGCGCAAATCATTTTGTAAGAGATATGATCGCCACATACCGTAGGGAGCCTGCTTTATTTAGTAGTGATCATAAAAAGTCAGGCTTTGAATGGATTGAAGGAAATAATGCTGAACAATCTATTTTCGTTTTTGCAAGATATAGTGATAACTTTGATGAACATTTAGTTGTAATATTTAACGCTACACCGGTGGTGTATCATGATTACGCTATTGGTGTTCCAGGCACTCGAGATTATATTGAAATTATTAATAGTGATTATGAAATTTATGGTGGGTCTGGTCAATATAATGGAGCGGCATTGAAGGTGATTAAGGAAGCGATGCATTCACAACCAAATCAAATTAAAATAACTGTTCCACCTCTTGGTGTTGCGGTATTTAAAATGAAAAAAAGAGTAGGCAGAAAGCCAAAAACAACTAAGTAAAAATGTTTACGTTTACACAGTGGGGAAAGACAATTTATCGAAGATAAAAAATCTTTATAATGTTATAATATGAGAGGAAGAACAACAAAATTTTCGGAGGTATAAAAAAATGGCTGTTCAAATTAAATATAATTATTTTAAAAACAAAGATACTTTTAGAAGAGAATTTGTAAGGCAAGTGGAAAGTACTTACGCAGTTGATTTTAAAAATTCTACAACTTATCAACAATATGTTGTATTAGGAAATATGTTGCGTAAACATGTTGCTTATGACTGGAAGCAAACTGAGGAAGCAATAAAATCACAAAAATTACGTTCTGTTTACTATTTTTCTATGGAATTTTTAATGGGACGTATGATTACTAATAACTTAATGAATGCTGGTGTTAGAGACATTGTTATTGATGCATTTAATGATTTAGGATTAGATATCAATGACATTGAACATCAAGAAGCGGATGCTGGTTTAGGAAATGGAGGCTTAGGAAGACTTGCTGCATGTTTTATGGACTCGGTAGCATCTTTAGGTTTACCAGTTCATGGAAATTGTATTAGATATCGTTTAGGATTTTTTGACCAAGATATCGTTAATGGTTATCAAGTAGAACGTCCTGATATGTGGTTAAAAGATACTCATGTATGGGAAGTTAGAAAAGATAGTGAATCTGTATTAATTCCATTTTATGGTCATGTTGAATATGAATATCTAGATGGACGTTTAGTAGTTCATCATCGTAATGCTGAAGTAGTTAAAGCTGTTCCTTATGATGTACCTGTAATTGGTGATCGTAATCATGTTGTTAATACACTTCGCTTATGGCAAGCAGAAGCTGCCGCTAGCGCTAGTGGTGATGCATTTAGCTATCAAAAACGTCTTGGAGAAATTTGTTCTCAATTATATCCAGATGATTCAACTTATGAAGGAAAAGAATTACGTTTAAAACAACAATATTTCTTCAGTGCAGCTGGTGTTCGTGCAATTTGTAAAAAACATAAAGAAACTTATGGTACTTTAACTAATTTACATAAAAAAGTATGTTTCCATATCAATGATACTCATCCAACTTTAATTATTCCAGAACTTATGCGTATTTTAGTTGATGAAGAATATATAGCTTGGGAAGAAGCTTGGAATATTGTTAAAAATTCATGTGCTTATACAAACCATACAATTTTAGCTGAAGCATTAGAAAAATGGCCAGTTGAATTAGTACGTAACTTATTACCAAGAATTTATACAATTATTGAAGAAATTAACCGTCGTTTGGTTATTGAAATTGAAAATAACTTAGGTCATGGAGCTTACCAAGCATATCAAATGGCTATCGTTAAAGATGGATTAGTTCATATGGCTAATTTAGCAATTGCTGGATCATTTAGCGTTAATGGTGTAGCTGCATTACATACTGAAATTTTAAAGAATATTGAAATGAAAGTATTTAATGATTATTATCCGGGTAAATTTAATAATAAAACCAATGGTATTACTCATCGTAGATGGTGTTATCATACAAACCCAGAATTAGTAGCTATTTTAGATGAATATTGTGGTAAAGGCTGGGTTAAAAATATGGACTTGTTAGAAAAATTAGCCTTAGTTGCTAGTGATGAAGTAGTCCAAGAAAAATTTAATGCTATGAAATTAGCTAGAAAAGAAGCATTAGCTAAACGTATTTATGAATCTCAAGGTATAAAGTTAGATACAAATTCAATTTTTGATATTCAAGTTAAACGTCTTCATGAATACAAACGTCAATTATTAAATGCCCTACATATTATGTATGTTTATAATGAATTAAAAAATAATCCTGAATTTAAAGCTAATTATCATCCACATACATATATCTTTGGTGCAAAGAGTGCGCCTAGCTATTATTTCGCTAAGAAAGTTATTAAGTTAATTAATACTATTGCTGATAAGGTTAATAATGACCCTGAAACAAATAACTTATTAAAAGTTGTATTTGTTGTTAACTATAATGTAACTTATGCAGAAGTAATTATGCCAGCAGCAAATATTAGTGAACAAATTTCAACTGCGTCTAAAGAAGCTAGTGGTACAGGTAATATGAAATTCATGATGAATGGTGCAGTTACTTTAGGAACATTAGATGGTGCGAATGTTGAAATCGGTGAACTTGTTGGTGATGAAAATATCATTATCTTCGGTATGAATGCTAAAGAAGTAACTGATCTATATGAAGCAGGAAACTACTGCCCAATGGATTATTATATTAATGATAATCGTATTAGAACAGTTGTTGATCAATTAACAAATGGATTCTTTGATACAGTTCCAGGTTGGGAATTTGAAGATATTAGAAACAATTTATTATACAAAGATCCTTACTTAGTATTAAAAGATTTTGCTTCATATGTAGATGCACAAGCTAAAGCAAATGAACTTTATAAAAATCGTCAATTATGGACTAAGATGAGTATTATGAATACTGCAAAATCAGGATTCTTTACAACAGATAGAACAATGCAAGAATATAATAAAGATATTTGGCATTTAACTAAAATTAAAACTACTTGGGTAAGAAAAGTTAGTAAAAAGTAAGAATATAATTATAGGTGTAGCAAATAAAAACTACACCTTTTTCTTTTGTTTCTAAATTGAGTTGTATACAATTTGTAGACAACTGAAAGAAATTTTGATAAAATGTAATTGGTGGTATTTATGATACAAAAAACTTTAATTAGATTTTTTAACGGCGTAGAAGTGAGAGCTGTTTGGGATGATGAGACAAGCGAGTGGTGGTATTCAGCAACTGATTTAATATCGATATTAGCAGAAAGTAAAAATCCAAGAATTTATTGGAACACATTAAAAAGCAGAAATCCTAAGTTATCTACATTTTGTAGACAACTGAAATTAACTTCAAAGGATGGAAAAAAATATTTATCAGATGTGATTAATGAAGAAGGAATTAATGAGTTAATTTATTTAATACCTAGCAAGAATAGAGTTGTTATAAAAAAATGGATTAAGGGAATGTTAGACCCTATTGATGAGCAAAGCAAACGAAAAGCTTATGAAATTTTTGAAGGAAATATTTTATCAACTTTAGAGGTTGGTACATTTAAAGGGTTACAACAAATTCATTCTTTTATTTTCGGTGGACTATATGAATTTTCAGGCAAATTGCGTAGCAAAAACATTTCTAAGGGAGGTTTTGCTTTTGCTAATTGCTTATATTTGAACGAAATATTACTAAAAATAGATAAAATGCCAGAAAAAACAGTAGAGAATATTGTTGATAAATATATCGAGATGAATATTGCACATCCGTTTATGGAGGGTAATGGTAGAGCAACTAGGATTTGGTTAGATATTATCTTAAAGAATAGAATTAATATGTGTGTAGATTGGAGCCAGATAGATAAAAAAGATTATTTGTTGGCAATGGAAAAAAGTCCGTATGATAATAAAGATATTTTAAATTTAATTTCACATGCTTTAACAACTGAAATTAACAACCGTGAGTTATTCATGAAAGGTATCGACTACTCATATTACTATGAAGAAATCGAGTTATAATTTAATTTTTAAATTGTGTTTGTATAGGTGTAGCAAATAAAAACTACACCTTTTTTCTTTAGTTTCTAAATTGAGTTGTATACAATTTACAGATGACTGAATTTATTTTAAAAAAGAGCCTAAGTAAAAGAAAAATAAACGTAAAAAAGAAAAAACTAATATACATCTAGCGAAAAACTTCAATATATTGTATAATAAATATATTGAACGAAGAGGAGGTAAAGCATCATGACACTTTTTAAATTATGGATTTTTGATTTTGATCTAGCTAGCCTTATCGCGTTTTTTATTGGTATTTTTGTAGGATGTGCCCTACTTGTCTTAATTTATTCAATTATCGTTATTTCAACAATGAAAAATAAAAAATATATTGCCAAAAGTAACGTTATTGAAGTGACTGACGATGAGATTAAAGAAATAGTAGAAATCTCAAGAAAAGCCTATTCTGATAAAGAATTAAAAGGGGCAAAGGGAAGTATTGGTCATTGTTTTGATGTTTGTGTTAATTTAGTTACAGACATTGCAAGAAAGTTTTTTCCTAATTCAAAAAGACCTTTAGCTGAACTTACAATTGATGAAATTTTAGAGCTTTTTATTTATGTTTCAAATCGTATTAATAGTATTATTGACCGACCAGGAATTCGGTTACTTAAAAAATTAAAACTTTCAACACTTTTAGCTTTGGGTGATGCAAAGAAAGTTATTGATGACTCGTCATTAATGAAACTAACAAAAAAATATAAACTTAAAAAAATCTTAGATACAGTTTTAGGTGTTTTAAATATTTTTAACCCAGTTTATTGGGCACGAAGAGTATTTATAAATACTGCAATTGATATTGCGCTTAATAAATTGTGTCTTTCGGTAATTGGTATTGTTGGTGAAGAAACATATAAGATTTATTCAAAACGTGTCTTTGAGGAAGAAAGGTATATCGATACAAATGTAGGTGATATAGTTAAATCGCTTGAAGAACAATTAGAAAGTGTTACAGAAGATGAAGTAGATGAATATATCGTTACACAAGGTTTGGAAGAAAAAATTAAACCTAAGAAGAAAGGAAGATAGCCATGTTCTTTAGAAAAAAACAAGAAGTTGTAAAAAAACATGTGGTTGAAACTACACATGAGGAAGAACCTTATGTTATTCCGCAAATAGTAGATGATACAGTAGGTTTGCGTGTTTTAAAACCGCAATTTGAAAAGACAATTGCTGTTAGCCCAATGGAAGGTCCATATACTAAGGATGTTATGACAATTCCTGAAGTTGGTATTAAACAAGATGTTGAATTAGCATATGATCCTTTTAGAATCGAGAAAAAGTTAACTGTTGAAGATGAAATTCGCCGTTTTGGTAGAGCACATCATGAGTTCCCTTCAGTTGATGGTGCAATTAATTCAACTAACTATACTAAAAAGGAAGAGAATGTTTTTGAAGAATCTAGTGGTGTTGGAATTAATTTTGGTGTTGTTTATACTGCCGAGGAAGTTGTTAAACCAGCTATTGAGCCTGAGGTTGTTACAAATCCATATATTCATTTTAACCCTACTATTGAAGAGAAGAAACCTGATGTTGAATTTAATCCAGTAAATATTAGTAATGAAATCAAAGTTGAACAAGAAGAATATGTTGCAAAACCTATCTCTAGAGTTCCTGATTTTATGCAAGTTAAAACACCTGTAGTTGATGAGTCTATTCCAAAGACTATCATTTATGGTAAAGCACCTACCGCAAAGGTAGAAGAGGTAAGTGAAGTTAGTGTTCCACCTTTTGTAACTGAGACAACACAAAAAGTAGAAACGACTGAAATAGTTTATGAAGCACCAGAAGTTAAACCTGCACAAACTAAGAGTGCATATGATACATATAAACCAGAACCTAAACCAAAGACTGTTATTTATTCTGATAAATATGCTAATTATAAATTTCCATCTTATTCATTGTTAAATCCAATTAATGAGAAGAATACTGTTGAACCTGATTGGGTTTATGAAAAGATTGATATTATTAATAGTACACTTAATGAATTTGGTATTGATGGTGAAGTAGTTAAACATACATATGGTCCTAGTGTTACACGTTATGAGGTTAAATTAAGTAGTGGGGTTAATGTAAAAAAAATCTCTTCAATTACTGATAATATTAAGATGAATTTAAGTGCTAAAACAATCCGTATTGAAGCACCTATTCCTGGAAAAAGTAATATTGGTATTGAAGTTCCTAATAATCAAATTAGAACGGTTAGTTTTTCTGAAATCGTTATGGTTGATGAATTTAAAAATTCAACAAAACCACTTAATATTGCCTTAGGTTTGAATATCGATGGAAAACCTGTTCATGCAAGTATCGCTAAAATGCCGCATGGTCTGATTGCCGGTGGAACTGGTAGTGGTAAGAGTGTTTGCGTTAATGGATTGCTTGTTTCATTACTTTTAAAATATAGTCCTAAAGATTTAAAACTTATTTTAGTAGACCCTAAACAAGTTGAACTTATTTTATATCAAGATTTACCACATTTAGCTACTCCAGTTATTACTGATCCAAAAATGGCAAGTGAAGCTTTAAAATGGGCTTGTGAAGAAATGGACCGTCGTTATCGAGCTTTCTCAAGTGCTAGAGCACGTGATATTGAAGGATTTAATGAACGAATTGCAAATGATCCAAGCATTCAAAAATTACCTTATTTAGTTATTATGATTGATGAGTTAGCTGACTTAATGTTAACTTGTGGAAATGATGTAGAAGCATCTATTCAAAGAATTACCCAAATGGGTAGAGCCGCAGGTGTTCATTTAATTGTTGCTACTCAACGTCCAACAACTGATGTTGTTAAAGGAACAATTAAAGCAAACATTCCTTGTAGAATTGCTTTCCGTGTATCTCAATATGTTGATAGTTCGACAATTTTAGATCAAGGTGGAGCTGAAAACTTATTAGGTAGAGGGGATATGTTATTTAAGATAGATGATCTTCCTGTACGTATTCAAGGTGCTTATATCT
>CAZSIA010000016.1:0-14250 GCA_964606905.1 uncultured Anaeroplasmataceae bacterium
TGTTGTAGTTATTAGAGTAAATTTAAAAGGAAGATTTAAAAACTTAGAAATTCCTTATGATGGTATTAAGAAAATTAGATTAGCTGTCAAATTTTAGGAGGTAATTAGTATGACAAGCAAAGAGTTTTACAAGCAATTAGAAATTGTTGCTGAAGAAAGAGGGTTAACCTTAGAACAACTTTTAGATTCTTTTAAAAAAGGATTGATTAACGCTTATAAACGTAATTATGGTAATACAAGTGTTAGAGTTGAATTTAGACCTGAAAAAAATGAAATTTTAATGTTTAGTCAAAGAATTGTAGTTGATTCTTTTGATGATGTAGATCCTGAATGTGAAATTTTACCAATTTTATATTCTGAAGCAAAGAAGATTAATTCTAGAGCTAAAATTGGTGATATTTTAGAAGAACCAGTAAATATTAAAGATTTTGGCCGTATGGCTGCATCTCAAGCTAAACAAATCTTTAATCAAAACATTAAAACATATGAAAAAGAAAATTCTTTTCAATATTTTAAGAGTATGGAAAATGAATTGATAAAAGCCCAAATTATTGATGCAACTGAAGGATATTTAACTTTATCAATTGGCCAAAATATTACAACGTTATTACCTAAGAAAGAATTATTACCAAATGATGAATTTGGTGTTGGTGATAGTATTAATGTTTATGTTTCAAGTGTTGAACAAGGTACAAAAGGACCAAAGGTTTATGTTAGTAGAAATGATAAACATTTAGTAATTCGTCTTTTAGAACAATATGTTCCCGAAATTAAAGAAGGAATTGTTGAAATTAAAGGTATCGCTCGAGATGCTGGGGATAGATGTAAAGTAAGTGTATATTCACATGATCCAGATGTAGATCCAATTGGTGCATGTGTTGGTGAAAATAGTTCACGTATCCGTGAAGTAGTTCGTTCTTTAAATGGTGAAAAAATAGATTTATATCGTTGGAGCGAAAATATTGCTGAATTGATTGCAAATTCACTTCAACCTACAAATGTAGTTGCTGTTATTAACATTGATACTAAAGCAAAAACATCATTAGCTATTGTTCCTGATAATCAATTATCATTAGCTATCGGTAAAAATGGACAAAACGTTCGTCTTGCCGTTCAATCATGTGACTGGAAAATTGATATTAAACCAGTTAGTGTAGCTAGAAATCAAGGTTACGAATGGTAGTTAGAAAAATTCCGATGCGTACTTGTGTAGTAACACGTGAACAATTTCCTAAAAGCGAATTGATTCGTGTTATTCGTACACCAGAAGGTGAAGTATGTATTGATACTAAAGGAAAAGCTAATGGACGTGGAGCTTATTTAAAGAAAGATAAAGAAGTTATTTTAGAGGCTCAAAAAACAAAAGTTTTAGATAAAATGTTAGAAGTAAATGTTCCTGAAGAAATTTATACAAAGTTATTGGAGTTGATTTAGGTGCATCCCATATTAAATTTATTAGGTTTAGCTTTTAGAGCTAAAAAAGTTGTTTCAGGTGAAGATTTTTGTGTTTTAGGCATTCGAAATGGTGAGGTTAAATATTTATTTCTTGCCAGTGATGCTGGAATTAATACTACAAAAAAAATTACTGATAAAGCAAAATATTATAATGTTACGCTTGATACTAGATTTACATCAAGCGAATTAAGTGGTGCAATCGGGAAAAATAACCGTATGGTTATTGGGGTATTAGATATCGGTTTTGCCAAAAAAATGAAAGAAATTAGGTGATTATATGGCAAAGAAAAAAGAAGTTAGAAAGTCAAATGTCCCACTAAAAGATGTGAACGAAAACAAAAAAGGTGTATTAATTTATCGTGAAGGTATGAACGTTAGTGATGTAGCTACTGGTTTAGGTAAGCCATTAGGAGAAATAATTAAGAAATTAATGTTTGCCGGTATTATGGCTACACAAAATCAAACTATTGATCGAGATACTGTTGAATTAATCGCTTTAGAATATGATACTGTTTTACAAAATGAAGTGGTTACAGATGTTACTCGTTTCGATGAAATCGAAATTACTGATGATGAAAAAGATTTAAGAAAGCGTCCTGCAGTTGTTACTATCATGGGTCATGTTGACCATGGTAAAACAACTTTATTAGACTACATTCGTCAAAGTAAGGTTGTAGCTAGCGAAGCAGGTGGGATTACGCAACATATTGGTGCTTATCAAGTACAAGTAAATGGTGAATATATTACATTTATTGATACCCCAGGACATGCTGCGTTTACAGAAATGCGTGCACGTGGAGCACAAGTAACTGATATTATTATTTTAGTAGTTGCTGCTGATGATGGTTTAATGCCACAAACAGAGGAAGCAATTCATCATGCACAGGCTGCAGGTTGTCCGATTATTGTCGCTATTAACAAAATGGATAAACCAACTGCAAATCCTGATCGTGTAATGCAAGAATTAAGTGAATATAACTTACTTCCTGAAGTTTGGGGTGGTGATACAACATATTGTCAAATTTCTGCTTTAAGAGGTACAGGTGTTGATGAATTATTAGAAATGGTACAATTAGTTGCCGAAATGCAAGAATATAAAGCTAATCCGAATCGTTTAGCTGTTGGTACTGTTATTGAAGCTCAATTAGATAAAGGAAGAGGACCTGTTGCTACATTATTAGTTCAAAATGGTACTTTAAAAGTTGGGGATAATGTTGTTATTGGTGATACTTATGGTAAGGTTAGAACAATGGAGGATGAAGCTCATCGTCGTTTAAATGAAGCATTACCAAGTAAAGCTGTTGTTGTTACTGGTTTAGAAGAAGTGCCAATGGCTGGTGATAAGTTTATGGTTATTTCTGATGAACGTCAAGCTCGTCAAATTGCTGAGGCTAGAAAAGATCGTACAAAAGTTCAAACTAATGCTGGTAAAGTTGCAACTTTAGAAGAAATGTTTAGTAAGTTAGATGAACACAAGGAACTTAATCTTGTTGTTAAGGCTGATGTTCAAGGTTCTTTAGAGGCGGTTAAAAATAGTATTTCTAAAATTAAAGTTGAAGATATTGTAATTAATATCGTTCGTGCTGGTGTTGGTGCGATTACTGAAACAGATATTATTTTAGCTCAAGCTTCTAGGGCGATTGTTGTTGGATTTAATGTTCGTCCTACTGGTCAAGTTCGTCAAAGTGCTGAGGCAAGTGGTGTTGAAATCAGACTATATAATATTATATATAAATTATTGGAAGATATTGATGCTGCGCTAAAAGGTATGTTAGATCCAGAATTTGAAGAAGTTGTTACTGGTTTTGCCGAAGTTAGACAAACTTTTAAAGTTAGTAAAGTTGGAACAATTGCTGGTTGCTATGTAACTGATGGTGTTATTGAACGAAATAGTTTAGTTCGTATCCTTCGTAGTGGCGTTGTAGTGTTTGAAGGAAAAATGGCTACATTACGCCGTTTCAAAGATGATGTAAAAGAAGTTAAAGCTGGTTATGAATGTGGTATTACTATTGCTTCATTTAATGATATTAAAGAAGGAGATATTATTGAAGCAAGCGTAGAAAGAGAGGTTAAACGTTAATGAGTTTAAACGTTGAACGTCTTGCTAAAACACTTAGTAAGGAATTATCAATCTTACTTTTAAGAGAAGTGCGTGATGCAAATTTAAGTGCTGTTACAGTAACAGAAGTAAGAGTTACAAATGATTTATCATATGCGACTGTTTACTATATTGTTCCAGATTATTTAAAGGAAAAAATTGTAGTTAGTTTAGATAAAGCAAAAGGATTTTTACGAAGTGAATTAGCACATCGTGTTAAAGCTAGAAAAATGCCAGAATTAATTTTTAAATATGATGAAGCATTGGAATATGGTAATCATATTAATGAAATCATCAATAAATTAAATAAAAATGACTAATATAAAGACACTTTCTTGTGTCTTTTTATTTATTTGTGTTATAATTTTGAATGAAAGGGTGTGAAATTTATGAGTTTTATTGAAATTAAAAACTTAGAAAAATCCTATTTTAATATCAAGGCTTTACGTAGTATTGATCTTGAAATTAATGAAGGAGAAATTGTGGGATTATTTGGTCCTAATGGTAGCGGTAAAACTACATTGATTAAAATATTGGCTAATCTTTTGATGCGATATAATGGAGATGTGCTAATTGATGGTAAAAAACCAGGAATTGAAACTAAGAAGATTGTTTCTTATTTACCTGATGTTAATTATTTAGAAGATAAATGGACAGTTTTAGAGAGTGTTAAGGTTTTTGAGAAATTTTATGAAGATTTTGATGCAGTACGAGCTAAAACATTGTTAGAAAAATTTAAAATTAGTTTATCGAGTAAAATTAAGACACTTTCAAAGGGTAATAAAGAAAAACTTCAAGTAATTTTAGTTTTATCAAGAAGAGCAAAACTTTATTTATTTGATGAACCGATTGCTGGTGTTGACCCTGCAAGTAGAGATGTTATTTTTAATTTAATCATGCAAAATTATGATAAAAATGCGACAGTTATTTTAACAACACACTTAATAAGTGATATTGAAGAAATTACCGATCGAGTTATTTTTATCAATGAAGGTAAAATTTTCTTAGATAATAATAAAGAAAATTTAAGAGAAATATATCCAGATAAGACAATTGATCAAATCTTTAGAGAAGTATTTAAAGTTCAATTCCTAGGAGGCGATTTATAATGTTTAAAAAGTATTTTACTCATGAATTTAAAAATACTTGTCAAATGCCTTTAACTGTTTGTGGATTGATCCTTGGTATTTCATTACTTGTTTGCTTAGGAGCGTTATTAAAGTTAGAATCTTTACTTACACTTGGAATAATTGCACTTGTAGTGAGTGTTTATGCCTGTGTTATTATGTCATATATTTCTATTCATAAAACAATGACTGGAAGACTATTTTCTAAGGGTGGTTATTTGACTTTAACTTTACCAGTTGGCACACATACAATTTTGATTTCAAAAATTTTAGTAAACTTAATATACGCTGCTTGTTATATGGTATCATTATTTGCTGGTATTATTATTGTAATGGCTGGTTTTGGTGTGTTTGAAAATATTAATGTTACGATGCAGGAATTAATGGAAGTCTTTAGTGATTTAGTTTCAAGATTAGACTTACTTGCAATTGAAGGATTTGTATTTTTAATATCTTTTGTATTTTTATTGTGTTTTATTTTATTTTGTAATGCATTTTCTAGTAGTGGTTATATTAAAAAGCAAAATAAAATGGTTAAATTTTTAGTTTTAGTTGCCTTTATTATTGTTTTAAGCTATATAATGACTATTGATATTATTCCATATTCATTAATTTATTCAGATGAAAGTGGTTATCGAATAATTAGTACTACAGATTTAGATTATCAATTTATTTTTTCATCTGTTGTTGATTTTTCTTCATTATTCTGGATGTTATTAGGAACAGTGGGATTATACTTTGGAAGCTATTATTTAATCAAAAATAAAATTGATGTTTTATAAAGAAAGGGACCTACCTATGAATGTTGCAATTGTTGGTGGTGGAGCAAGTGGGGTTTTTGCTGCGCTTAGAATTAAAGTTAATAAACCAGAAATTAATGTTACAATTTATGAAAAAAATAATAAATTGCTAAAAAAAGTTGCAACTACAGGTAATGGTAGATGCAATCTTTCTAATGAAAATATTAATGCTTCATGTTATCAAAATGAAGAAATTATATCTTCGATAATTGGATTAGGATATAAAGATACTATGTTAGAATTTTTTGACCAGCTAGGCTTATTTACAATGGTTGAAGAAGGAAGAGTTTATCCAAAAAGTAATCAAGCCTCAACTGTTGTAGAACTTTTAACGAAACAATTATTTTATAAAAAAGTTAATGTAATTTTAGATAAAGAAATTAAAACTATAGATAGAGTTGATGAAAAATTTATCATTGATGGTATTTTTTATGATAAAGTTTTAATTTGTATTGGTTCTAACGCTAGTGTCAATAATTATAGTTGTGATTTAATAAAATCATTAAATTTAAATTTTATTCCATTTAAACCTGCTCTTGTTGGTTTTAAAGTTAAAGAAGATATAAAAGAATTATTTGGTGTTAGAGCTAATGCCACTGTAACTTTGGGTAATAACACTTCAAAGGGAGAAGTGATATTTAAAGAAGATGGTGTTAGTGGTATTTGTGTGATGGACTTAAGTGTTAAATATACAAATGAAAGAATTTTATCTTTTGACTTTTTAGATGATTATTCATTTGAAATGTTAAAGATGATAGTTAATCGAAAATTAAAAAATGATCCGTATATTCACCTCCATAACTTAATGTTTGGTTCAGTTAACAATAAGTTGTTAGGAAGGTTTAATAAAGGATATCCTAATGTAAAAGTAACTACTTTAGATAATGATGTTTTAGATTCTTATCTTAAACAGTTTAAAAATTTTAAATTAACCATTATTAATACTTATCCGCTATTAAACGCTCATGTAGCTAAAGGTGGTGTTGCTTTAGATGAATTAAATTTGTTTGAAGTTAAAAACACACCTAATTTATATGTTTTAGGAGAAGTAACTGATGAAGTTGGAATTTGTGGTGGATATAATTTGTGGTACGCTTTTACTTCAGGATTGGTTGTTGCTGATAAGATATGCAAGTAACAATTTTAGATTTAAAATTAAAAGATAAATTAACTGAACAAGAGATTTTGAATTATGTATATTTGAAGTTTAAAATAAAATCAAAAAATTTAATTAGTGGTAAATTAGTAAAAAGGTCACTAGATTTAAGAGTTAAAAATGAACCAATTTATATTTATCAAGTTGTTTTAGAACTAAAAAAAGAAGAGAAAAATAATCCTAAATTACATAATAAGAATGTAAAATTTGATACAACTTATTCTGATACAATCGAGGTTGAAAAATTAGAATATAATGATCGTCCTTTGATTGTTGGAAGTGGACCTGCAGGACTTTTTTGTGCTTATATTTTAGCATTAGCTAACTTGAAACCGATTATCTTTGAACAAGGTAAAATGATAGATGAAAGAGTTGAAGATATTGATTTATTTTTTAATGAAGATATTTTAAATGAAGATAGTAACGTATGTTTTGGTGAAGGTGGTGCAGGTACATTTTCTGATGGCAAACTTACTACTAATCTAAATGATCCAAAAATTAAATTTATCCTTAAGACTTTTGTGAAATTTGGTGCAAAAGAAAGTGTTTATTATGATAATTTACCGCATGTAGGAACTGATAAATTACGTATTTGTCTGAAAAATATGCGTAATGAGATAATTTCTTTGGGTGGAGAATTTAAATTCAATCACAAAGTTATTGATGTAAAAAGTAATTATTTAAAGGTGATAACTTATGAAAATGAATATATTTTTAATTCTTCATTTATAATTTTAGCAATAGGACATTCTGCTTTAGATACTTATGAAATGTTATATAAAAACGGGTTTAATTTAGAACCAAAAGCTTTCAGTATAGGTGCACGTGTTGAACATTTACAAACAAAAATTAATGAAATTCAATATGGTTTTAATTCAAATATTTTCGATGCAGCATCTTATAAAGCCGCGGTTCATTTACCTAAAAGAGATGTATACACATTTTGTATGTGTCCTGGTGGGTATGTTGTAGCTAGCTCATCAAGGAAAAATACTATTGTAACAAATGGTATGAGCTATGAGGCACGCGATGGAATTAATGCTAATAGCGCTTTACTAGTGAATGTTATAGTTGATGATTTTTATAAATCTAATCCACTTGATGGACTCTATTATCAACAAAAAATTGAAAGAGCTTGTTATGATTTAACTCATTCTTATAAAGCTCCATGTAATTTAGTTAAGGAATTTTTAGCTGATAGTGTTGCTAAAGAATTTAGAACAGTTAAACCTACATATACTAATAAGACAGTTTTTGCTTCTTTTAATGGCTTATTACCAGATTACATAATTGAAGCTTTAAAAGAAGGTATTATTGAAATAAATAAAAAAATTAAAGGATTTTTAGATGATGATGCAATTTTAACAATTGTTGAATCACGTTCTAGTAGTCCTGTAAGAATAATTCGAAAAAATTTTGAATCTAATATTAAAGGCGTCTATCCGATTGGGGAAGGCGCTGGATACGCTGGTGGGATTACTTCTAGTGCCCTAGATGGGATAAAATGCGCATTACAAATTATTTCGCAAATTAGTGGAGGTTGCTTATGTTAAGGGCGGATTTACATATGCATTCAGTTTATTCTGATGGAACTTTAACAATTAAAAAATTGATGGATTATGCAAAAATTAAAAAACTTGATATAATTGCAATTACTGATCATGATTCAACTGAAGGCGTTTTAGAGGCTTTAGAATATGCTAAGGAAATTAATATTAAAGTTATTCCCGGTATTGAACTTTCAACTGAGCATAACGGGGAAAGTGTGCATGTTTTAGGTTATTTTAAAGGCATAGTTCCTGATGAAATTAAAAAGTTTTCAGCTGAACAACATAAATTTCGTCGCGAAAGAATTTATAAAATGGCTATGAATATGGTAGAACTATACGGTTTTAAAATTAACTTTGAAAGATTAATGAAACCAATTGGGACAATAACAAGAGCTCATTTAATTCGTGAAATAGCATTAAGTAATCCTGAATATGAAAAGGAATATGTTTTTAAAAATTATCTAACGGAAGGTTGCCCAGGCTATATTTCTTCAACTAAATTAAAAACAGAAGATGGAATTAAGTTCTTAAAAGATAATGGAGCAATTGTAGTTATTGCTCATCCAACATTACTTAAGAAAAATGATATACTAGAATTAATTAATGATGATGTAGATGGGTTAGAAGCAATTTATCCAAAAAATAAACATTCTGATGAAACGATATTTAGAAAAATATGTGAAGAGAAAAATATGATTATTACTGCTGGGTCAGATTATCATGGAATTATTGATTATTCGCATGAAGATTTAGCGTATAATGTTTTAGAGGGAAAAGATTTAGAAAATTTCCTTAATAGATTAGGAGTGATGTAGTGTGAAAATAACAAGTGCTGAATTTGTTACTAGTGGTACTAAAATTGCGCATTTTCCTACAGATGGACTACCAGAGGTTTTATTTTGTGGCAGAAGTAATGTAGGGAAAAGTTCATTCATTAATGCATTAGTAAATCGTAAGGCCTTGGCGAGAACATCAAGTAATCCCGGTAAAACACAAACGGTAAATTTCTTTTTAGTTAATAAAGAGTTTTACTTAGTTGATGTACCTGGATATGGATATGCTAGGGTGAGTAAAAGCTTAAAAGAAACGTTTGGAAAGATGATTGAAGAATATTTGATGAAACGTGTTACTTTGAAAAGGGCTTTTTTGTTAGTAGATTATCGTCATGAACCAACAGCTGATGATTGTTTAATGTATGAATTTTTAAAAGCTTATAATCTAAAAGTTTGTGTTATAGCTACTAAAATGGATAAGCTTAAAAATAGTGAATTAATAAAAAATAAAAAAGCAATTTTAACAAAATTAAATCTTAGAGAAGAAGATATCTTTATTGCTACAAGTAGTCAAACAAAAAAAGGTATTTTAGAAACTTTACTGGTTATTGAACAAAGTATTAAGGAGGAGTAAAAATGACTATTAGAAGAAAGATTATGACTGCCACACCACTGATTTGTTTAACTATTTATCTTTTATTAGGGTATGTATTTGGTTTGTGGCATCCAGGGTGGACTGTTTTTTTCTTAATTCCAGCAATGCCATTTATTTTAGGTCTTAAAAAGATTAGAAATCTTTATGCATTTATTTGTGCGATAATTTATGTTTTAATGGGTATTATCTGGGGTATATGGCATCCAGGATGGATTATATTCTTAACAATTCCTGTGGTTGCAATCTTTACATCTAACCCTAGAATTACAATTTATAGAGATTAATTTCCTGATGAAAATTCATCAGGTTTTTTCATATATTTTTTTATTTTTCATATATTATAATGGTGATATTTATGAGATATGAAGTATGTGAAAAGAAATATTATAAAATAAGTGATATCGTAAAAATTAATAATTTTTCATATGAATTAAAACATATAGAAACAACTTTTGATCAAGAAAAATATAATCTTGAGATTAGCTTAAATTATGTTGATTCCTTTTTAGAAGAAAAAAGTAAAGAAATAACTTTACCCATTGAACTAGCAACTACAATGACTGAGCAATTAACAGCAAAAATAAATAATTTAGATATAAAAATTGTTAAAAATAATGGCGTTGATATAGATATTTCTTTTGATATAGAAGTATTTAAAATAGAAGAAGAAAAAGAAGAAATAAAGGAAATTTATCAACAAGAATTAGAAGAAAAACTTGAGCATCAAAGAGTAGATGAAGTTATTATTGAAGAAGAAAAAATGGAAATAATAGTTATTGAGGAAGAAACTAAATCTAATTTTTTAGATAACTTAAAAAGCGATTATGCAAAGTATAAGGTATTAACTTTAGAAGATAGTTCACTAGATAAAATAAGCGCTAAATATAATCTTTCAATTAATTTTTTATACGATGCTAAAAAGGCGAATAATAAAGTGATTGTTCATGATAAAGAATGAGTTTATTACTAAAATAGAAGAAGCATTTAATTTTAAAATATTAAGCCAAGAAGCGTTAACTAATTTAGTTACGCTTCTATCTTTTAAAGAAGGGAAAATCATCTTAAAAAAGGTTAATATTAGAACGAAGAATATTTATGATTTTTTAGCTAGTCAAAAGGTTAATAGAGTTGAATTTCCTATTAAGCAATTTAAGTTTGATAATGATATTTATTTTGTGTATAAACACATAAACTCCTATGAATATCCAAGTGAAAAAAAGATATCTGATTTAATAGATGCGGTGCATGAATTGCATAAAAAAACTGGCTTTACTGTGCGATTAAATGATGTTAATTTTAAATTTTTTTATCGTATATATAAAAACTTAGATCGTATTTTTCAGACACTTGAAATGTTTGTTAGAGAATGTGAAGAAAAGCAAAAAAAATCAGATTTCGAATGGATTGTTTTAAGTAAATATCATATCTTTATTACTGCTAAAAAAATGATGTATCAAATTCAAAGAAAAATCCATAAATATCTCGATAATCATGGTAATGCAATTTATGCGCTTAATCATGGTAATTTAAATTTAAATCATTTTATTCAAAAAAAATTGATTAGTTTTGATAACGGTTATACAGGTATATTTGTTTCAGACTATGCAAAACTTTATGTTTCATTAGATGATACAGAGGGTATTTGGTTTAAAGAGATAGAAGATAAAATTAATTCTTATGGTAATGATTTTTATAAACTTTATTTTAAGTTTTTGGTTTTGTACATTTATATTATAAATCTAAGGCTAAGTTCATTTGAAAAACATACAATTTTAAATACATATATTCAAATTGCTAGTAAGATTAATCTTTTTTTGGCCTTGACTTCCAATTACCAATAATGATGTATAGTGAAAGAAAAAATATTAATACAACAAATATTTTGAAATTAATTGGTGAGAATGTAATAATACATAAAAATAATTGGTAAGCTAAAATTGTGAAATAGATATCTTTGTAATTTTTTTTAATATATTCGATGATTTTTTTATCCATACTTTTTGGTTTTATCAATTTAATAAAATAATCTTTAAATTGACTAATTCTCCCTCTATGTAGTTAATTTTATTAAAAATAATATATTTTTATGTGTAAATTTAGTTTTTTTTAGTTTAAATGCTTAAATATTTTTAAATATTTAAATTTTTTCTTGTCTTTAAGTATTTATTGTGTTACAATAAAATGTCTTATTATGAAATTTGAGGTGGTTTAAATGAAAGAATTATCATTAGAAGAATTAGTGAGTTATTGTAAAGCTTATGGGTTCGTTTTCCAAGGCTCAGAAATTTATGGTGGCTTAGCTAACTCATGGGATTTTGGTCCATTAGGTGTTTTATTAAAAAATAACATTAAAGCTTTATGGACACAAAGAATGGTACAAGAAGATATTAATAACGTTGGATTAGATAGCGCAATTTTAATGAATCCAGAAGTGTGGGTAGCTACTGGTCATGTAGGCGGATTTTCTGATCCATTAACAGATTGTAAAAAATGTAATACTCGTCATCGTGCCGACAAGCTTATTGAAGATTTCACTAAGGGTGAAGAAACAGGTGATGGTTGGAGTGATGAAGAGTTGCTTAATTACTTAAATGAACATCAAATTAAATGTCCTGTATGTGGAAGTGTTTCTTATACTCCAATACGTAAATTTAATTTAATGTTTAAGACTAGTCAAGGTGTTGTTGAAGATAGCGCTAATACAATTTATATGCGTCCGGAAACTGCACAAGGTATTTTTGTTCAATATAAGAATATTCAACGTTCAATGAGAAAAAAATTACCTTTTGGTGTTGGACAAATTGGTAAAGTTTTCCGTAATGAAATTACACCTGGTAATTTTATTTTCCGTGTACGTGAATTTGAACAAATGGAAATGGAATTTTTCTGTAAACCAGGAACCGAAATGCAGTGGTATGAATACTGGATTAACAAATGTATGCAATTTTTATATGACTTAGGTGTTGAAAAAGAAAACTTACGATTAAGAGCTCATGATCCAGAGGAGTTAGCATTCTATTCGAATGGTACAACAGATATTGAATATAAGTTTCCATGGGGGTTTGGTGAATTATGGGGTATTGCGAGTCGCACTAACTATGATTTAGGTCGTCATCAAGAACATAGTAAAGTTGCTTTAGATTATCTTGATCCGGAAACAAATGAAAAGTATATTCCTTATGTTGTAGAACCAAGTGTTGGAGTTGAAAGATTATTCTTAGTTACTTTATTTAATGCTTACGATAAAGAAACATTAGAAAGTGGCGATGAAAGAGAAGTGCTACGTCTTCATCCAGCACTAGCTCCATATAAGGTAGCTATATTACCGTTGATTAAAAAACGTCATAGTGAAAAAGCGATTGAAGTTTATAATCAATTAGCTAAATCATTTGTAATCACTTACGATGAAACACAACAAATCGGTAAAAGATATCGTCGTCAAGACGCAATTGGTACTCCTTTCTGTGTTACAATTGATGATCAAAGTATAGAGGCAGGTACAGTTACAGTTCGTCATCGTGATACAATGGCACAAGATGTAGTTAAATTAGAAGATTTAGAAAAATATATTGCAGAAAGAGTTAAATTTTAAATATTTTTAAAAATTGAATTAAAAGGTGGTGGGTTTTATGATAAGTGAAGAAAAGATTAACGAAATAATCGACCGAACTGATATGGTTGGATTGGTTAGTGAATTTGTAACTTTGCAAAAACGTGGAAAAAACTACTTTGGTTTATGCCCATTTCATGCCGATAAAACTCCATCTTTTAGTGTTTCACCTTCAAAAAAAATAGCTAAGTGTATGAGCTGTGGTGAAGGTGGTAATCCGATTAATTTTTTACGTAAAATAAAAAACGTCTCTTTTGAAGAAGCGTGCTTTTTACTTGCACAACGTGTTGGAGTAGAGTTGCAAGTAACAAATACTGTCAAACATGTAGATGAAAATTTAAAATATTACGAAATAAATCAAGTTGTTCAAAAATTCTACGAACATTTCCTTCATAATTCACAATCTGGGAAAGAAGCATTAGAATATTTGAATAAAAGAGGACTTGATTTGGAAACGATAAAGATGTTTGGTGTTGGACTTGCTCCTAAAAATCAATCAACTTTAATTAAACTTTTAACGGATAAAGGCTATTCATTAACGGATGCTGCTGATATTGGTTTAATTCGATCAAATAATGATGGTTATCATGATGTCTTTTATAACCGAATTATGTTTCCAATTATTGACGATATGAATCATGTTTTAGGTTTTTCTGGAAGAATTTTTCATGATGAAGTCGATCAACCAAAATACGTTAATACTGAAGAAACAAAAATTTATAAAAAAGGTGAAATGCTTTATAACTTAAATAACGCAATTCCGCATATTCGTAAGGCTGGTCGCGTAATTTTATGTGAAGGACAAATGGATGTTATTTCACTAAGTAATGCTTCTGTTAGGGAAGTTGTATGTTCCTTAGGTACTGCACTTACTACCGAACAAGCGACACTTCTAAAAAAATATACTAACAATATTTTGATTTGTTATGATGGTGATAGCGCTGGTATTAAGGCTACTGGTAAAGCATTTAATGTTCTTAATGGTTTGAATGCGCATTCAGTTACTCTTCCTGATGGAATGGACCC
>CAZSIA010000017.1:0-13817 GCA_964606905.1 uncultured Anaeroplasmataceae bacterium
CCTTCACCAAAAATCTTAAATCTTAAATATTCAAACGATGGGTTATCTTTTTCATAACCAAACAAATATGTTCTAAGGAAACCATTAGGCTTATTTTGAACTAAAATATATTTTTTGATAATATCATTTATATCTCTATTACAAAGACTATCATGTTTGTTATTCTTAACACAATTAATAATAGAAGTTAGTAAAATCATAAAAGTAGTTAACCTTTGTTGTCCATCAACAATATGATAAGCAGTAACTTCCTCTTCTAATAACCATTGTTCATCTTCCCAATTTTTAGTTTGTTCAGCATTTAACTCTTTAAGAGAAAGCATTCCAGTATAATGATATCTTTTTCCATTTAAATTATATAAATCGTCCCAAAAATCCTTTAATTGAGATTCTTTCCATGCATAACCTCTCTGATAATCTGGGATTCTAAATATTGAATCATTAAATAATTTTGATAATGATACTAATTCATTCATAGGTAAACACCTCATCTACATATCTTTGAAAATATTATATCATTTTCGGCATCATTATTCCATACAAATTATCATGCTGTCGCATCCTCTTTATCTACCAAAAAGAGGCAAAGTTGGTGCAGCAAACAACAATTGAAATATCAAAGAAATTCCAATTGTCGTTTACTATAAAAAAGGGGCAAATGCAGCACTTCATCTAGTCACGGACCCTCGTTTTTTTTCATACATCTATAGTTGAGTTTTTGCCAAAGACTAGGTCATTTCATCTAGTCCCAATCTATTCCCGTGTGCACCCTCCAGGGCTTTTTTCATACTTTTTGCTGATATTCACTCTTCTTCAACAATTTCTCAAGACATAAAAAAAGAGCTAAAACCATTTTAAAATCAGCAATTTTAGCTTATTTTCCTATATTTTAACTACTTTTTAGGCTCAATACGATTTAGTAATACCACGCACTCAACATGTGAAGTAAAAGGGAACATGTCGATTGGTTGAATATATTTTATCTGATATTTTAAAGTTAATTCAGCTAGATCTTTTGCTAAAGATGCAGGATTGCATGAAACATAAACAATTCGCTTAGGTAAGCACTTATTTATAGCTTCTTTAATATCAGGAGTCATACCTGTTCTTGGTGGGTCAAATACCATTACATCAGGAATAAAATGATCTTTTACTAAGTAAGGTAAAACATTACTTGCGTTACCTTCAATAAAGCGGATATTTTTAATTTTATTAAGCGTCGCGTTTTCTTTAGCGTTTAATACCGCCTGTTTATTTGACTCAACACCAACTACTTCTTTAGCCCATTCAGCTAAATAAATACCAATCGATCCTACTCCACAATATGCATCTAAAACATTTTCTTTAAATGATAATTTACAGGCTTTTTTAACCTCATCATATAGCACTTTTGCTTGAATTGGATTTAATTGAAAGAAAGAGTTTGGTAATAAATTGTAATAGTAATCACCAATTTTTTCTTTAATTGAATCTTTACCTAAAACTTTAACAATTTCTTTACCAAAAATACTTGCGTCATCCATAACATTATTAATTGAATAATAAACAGAAGTAACTTTATTATTTTTCATAATTTCTTCTGCTAATTCTTTAACGTTAGGTAATTCTTTAGTTAAAATCAAAGTGACTTGAATTTCTTTAGAATATACACTAGCTCTTGCTACTAAATAACGAACATAACCTTTTTTATTTTTAGGATCATATGCTTTAACAACAAACTTGTCCATTGCTTTAGCTACTTCATCCATGATTTGATTTATCGCTTCGTTTTGAACATCACAACCTTTAATTCTAATAAACTTTTCACTATTAGGCGCATATAGTCCAAACACAGCCCCATGCATTCCATTTTTAGCTGGAAGATTAACTTTTGCACGATAATTTTTAGGATTTTCCATCAAAATAGTTGGTTTAACTTCAAAACTACGTGGATTAATTTTTGTATATCTTGTAATACTTTCCATTAAAATATCACGTTTTATATCAGCGGTAACTTGATAATTTACGTGTTGCAAACTACATCCACCACACTTTGTATAATATGGACAAAAAGCTTCTACTCTATCAACAGAAGGAGTTTTAAGTTCTAATAGTTCTGCGGTAGCGTATCCTTTAAATAACTTTGTAATTTTTACCAACACATTTTCTTTTGGTAATACACCATCAACAAAAACAGCCAATTTCTTATAATAGCCAATTCCTTCTCCATTTATACCTACTCTTTTAATATCTAAAAATATTTCATCGCCTACATTAAGTTGTGCGTTCATCATAAATCACTTCCAATCAATCTATTATACTATAAAAAACAAACTCAAGAAAGAGTTTGTTATTAAATATTTAAAATTATAGTAAGTTTAAAGTTGAAGAAAAATTATATCCCATCGTTTTTAACTTACTAATCATCATACTTAACGCTAACGCATTATCTTCACTAACTGCGTGAAGCAATATAATAGCCCCATTATGAATATTATTACATACTTCACTTACTGCATAATCCACTCCATTTTTATGATTCCAATCTTTATATGAAACACTCCAAAATAATGGAGTATATCCTAATTCCTTAACTACTTCTAAACTCCTTTTATCAAAATTACCCGCAGGAGGTCTAAAAAACTTAGTTAAATTACTACCTGTTAAATTGTAATACTTTACATCTAAATCTTTAATTTCTTTTTCAATTTCACCTGCGTTTAAAGTTGTAATATTTTTGTGCAAGTTAGAATGATTAGCTAAAACATGTCCTTCATTTTTCATTCTCAAAACCAAGCTAGATGCACTATCAAGATAATGACCAGTTAAGAAAAAAGTCGCATTTACATCATTCTCTTTTAAAACATCCAATATCCTTCCTGTATAACCATTTTCATATCCACAGTCAAAAGTTAAATAAATGTCTTTGCTGTCATTACTTCCAACATATATCCCGCCAACTGAATCTAAAATTCCTTTATATATTCCTATTTCTGGTTGCTTATTTAAATTATTTTTCTTTACTCCGAATCCATAAGCAAAAACTCCTCTACTAATCCCAAACAATAAAAAACTCATAACCATTATAAACAAAAATTTATATTTCTTCATTGTCCTCCTCTGGTGTACCAATATTAGTATTTACGTCTTTATTAAGCAATAATCTGCCATTTTCTTCTTTTTGATAAAAGTTTAAAATAATCCCAATCATAAGCCCCTGTGCAAGTAAATAAACCCAAATCATAAAAACAATAAAAAATGATAGTGCTCCATATATAGCTTTATATTCAGTAAAGATATTCATATAAATTGTAAACCCTATTGTAACAACATACCAAAACAAAGTTGTAAAAAGAGCTCCTTTATTTATTTCTTTAAATTTAACAGAATGCGGTGTCACAAAGAAATTGATACAAATCGCGATTACATAGGGAATAAATAAAATGATTATATATTTTAAAACTTGCCAAAATAAATTAGAAAAGAAATGCCTACCAATAACAATTAAAATAAAAAATAATTCAATAATAAAAATTGTAGCTGTTAAAAAAATAATAGCGGTAAATCTTTTTATAAGTGTAAATTTATCATTTACTTCATCATAAATAATTTCACCTGCTTTAAGTAAATGAAAAAACAAACTCGACGCACCATAAATACTTGTAGCTATAAAAAAGATAGTAAAAAAAAGATTTGAATAATTCATACTTGCTTCAATATTTCTTAAAAACATCATTATTGTTTTATTTTCTACTTCGAATTTAAAATCAAAAAGATTACTAACAAACAAAATTAAATAAAGAATTGAACCACCATTAATAATTAAAAAAAACGCTATAGCACCAGAAAGAGTACTATAGCTTTTTTTCATTAATCGTTTATAAGTCTTTAAAATTAAAGATAAAAAGCGCACATTCCATCACCTTTAATAGTATGGTCTTTATGCGCTTTAATTATTTATAAAATTACTTTGTTAATCTAACAACATCACGTGCAATCATAACTTCTTCGTTTGTTGGGATGATATACACTTTAACTTTAGAATTTGGAGTAGAAATAATTCTTTCATCTGATAAAGTATCATTTAATTTTTCATCTAATTCAACACCTAAACAAGCTAAGCGATCACAAATGTTTTTACGGAAATGACCTAAGTTTTCACCCATACCAGCTGTGAAACAAATTGCGTCACATCCACCCATATATACATAATATGCAGCGATATAGTCAACGATACGTTTAGCACCGATATCAAATGCTAATTTACAACGTTCATTACCAGCTTTTAATCCTGCAGTTAAATCTCTACCATCATTACTAATTCCACTGATTCCGAAATATCCTGATTGTTTATTTAAAATTGTAATTAATTCAGAAATAGTTTTTCCTTCATTTTTAGCAACTACTTCTAATGCTGTTGGGTCTAAAATACCGCTTCTTGTTCCCATTGGGATACCTTCAAGTGGTGTTAATCCCATTGATGTATCAACACATACTCCACCTTTAACAGCAGAAAGTGAGGCACCATTACCTAAGTGACAAACGATAACATTGATATCTTTAACATCTTTTTCCATTAATTCAGCACATCTATGAGAAACGAATTTATGTGAAGTACCATGAGCTCCATATTTACGAATAGCATATTTTGTATACCATTCATATGGAGTTGCATACATATATGCTTCAGGAGTCATTGTTTGATGGAATGTTGTATCAAATACAACAACTTGAGGAACATTTGGTAATGCTTTTTGGAAAGCTCTAATACCTACAACGTGTGCAGGGTTATGTAATGGAGCTAGTGCTGATAATTCGCTAATTTTTTCAATTACTTCTTCAGTAACTAGACAAGAATCATCGAAGAATTCTCCACCTTGAACGACACGATGACCAACACCTGTAATTTCATCTAAACTTGCAACAATTCCCTTTGCCACTAATGCTTCAAGTAATAATTCAACACCAACTGCGTGGTTTACTAATACTGGATTTGTTTCATCTTTTTTACCATTATATTTGATTGTGAAAATACCTGGAACATTTTCTCCATTAATAGTTGTTCCAATTTTTTCCATAATACCAGAAGTGATTACTTCTTCACTTGGCATCTCTAACAATTGAAATTTAATTGATGAGCTACCTGCGTTTACTGCCATAATTTTTGCCATATTATTTTACCTCTTTCTTATTAATTAAAAACCAATCTTCAATTTGTATTAAAGCCTTATTTAGTAATGCTGGATCACTAAAACTTGGTAATTCCACTAATAAACATTTTTTACTTTCAAGTGGTTTTCTTGTAAAAATTACAATACTCTTAGGATTTGCTTTAAACATATTTGCTGGTAATTCTAAAACCCCTAAAACACTACCGTGATTTACAATATTTTCTTTAAAGAACCCTTCTTCATCATGTTCAAAGAAATCATTTGGAACAATTCCAATAAAATAACCATCTTCTTTTAGTGAAGCCATATGTTGAAGCACACACATATAAGGGAAATAATATTCTTTATCAAACGCTTTAACCGTATGATTAGGAATATCAGCTACGACGATATCCATCTCACTAAATGGATGGTCAAGTGTATCTTGACAAAAGATTTCAATGTCATAATTTAATAAATCACCTAAAATACTTGCGATATCACAAAATTCTCTTACATTATCAATTCCGAATAAATGTAGGTCGCAATCTAAATGGTTTGCTACACTATAAAGTAAATTACCACTACCAACTACAGGGTCTAAAATAGTTAACTTTTTAACCTTACCCTTAAGTTTATTTATTAAATATGAAATAAAAATACCAAGCGTATCTGGTGTTATATCACCATTTTTAAGATTTGCTTCATTAAATGCTCTTAAAACCATTAATTGAAAAGCTTTGCGAATTTCTTCCACATTGAATTCTACACCTTCAAGTTTACTATAAATTTGCATAAGGTCGTTTTTTTGCTCCACATTTGCTTCTTTGTTAAGAACATCTTGAGCAATAATGTTTCTTCCTGTTTCAATTAATAAATGTAAAAAGCTTTGTTTTTTAACTTCATATAATTTACCAATTGATTCATCTAAAACATCGTAAAACAATTCTAAGTTAGGAGTTTCGTTCATTTTTTTCACCAAGTGATATTATATCATAATTTGTTTTAATTTAAAACAATATAAAATAAAAACTGAAGTTAAATTTTCTTAACCTCAGTCATATCTGCAAATAATGTTGTAAGTTTAGTAGTTAAATTAGGAACAGAGTCAATAATTTTTTCTACTAAATGCGTTTCTTTTTCTAAATGAAGAATACTAACTTCATCACCTTTACAAACTAAAAACGCAATTGGTGAAATAAAAATTGTCCCACCAGTTCCACCGCCAAACGGATTATCATTTATTATCTTAGCGCTAATATCTGACCCACCTGCTAAAAAGCCCATTCTTACTCTGGAAACTGGTATAACTCTTACAGAATTACTAACAATGATTGCCTCACCAATAATTGTGTCAACATCAATCATTTCCTTAATGTGCTCTAAACTAACTTTTAACAACGTATTTAATTCATGATCCATATAATTTTCTCCTCTTATAATATTTGAATAACATCTTAAAATTTTTCAACAACACATAAAATGCACTAAATAATCTTATATTACAAATAAATGTAAAATCCATATCTTCACGTTTATTTGAATAGATAACATCATAATTATAGTTTTTAAGTTTTTTACAATTATTTATTAAAAAACTATTAAAATAGGATGATAATAAATAATAGGTGATTATTTTATATTCTTGATTTACCTCATCAAAAAATTTATAAAAATTAGCTCTTTGTATCACTGTTTGATTTGCTATATCCTTAAATAATGGATTAAGAGTAAGATATAATTGTAATTTATCTTTAAAATCAAAACCATTTTGAACTCCTAATCTCCTTAAGGTATTCATAAAACGCGAATAATCTAATTCGACTGTAAACATTAAAAATGTTAGTTTAACATAATTAATGTTTTCCTTATTATGAACTGATAATTTAATTCGAGCTAGTAAAACAATAAATACAATTGAAAAGGTAATAATCAATAATAACAAAATAATCACCAATACTATTATTAACTATTTTTAAAATATTATTCATCATTTTATAATATGCTTTTTAAATTAATTTGTTACGTGCTATAATATTTATGGTGAAGATAATGAATAAATTATGTATTAAATTAATAGAATTCTACCAAAGTAAGATGTCACCTGGTATGAATAAACGTTGTAAATATTATCCTTCATGTAGTAATTATGGATTGGAATGTTATAAACGTTTTAATTTTTTTAAAGCATCTTTTTTAACATTTTTAAGACTTATTCGATGCAATCCATTAAGTAAAGGTGGATACGACCCAGTACCAGAAAAAAAGAGCAAATTAAATAAACTAAATGATTCTTATTATTTATTAGAATATAAAGAAAACACCGATAGACCTAATCTAGCTTACATTTACCGTGAAAATAATTCATATATAATTGATAGTGGTAACAGTAAAAAGCATTTAAAGTATTTTTATAAAATGTTAAAGAAAAATAATCTTCCACTACCTAAATATAGTATAATAACTCATCATCATTGGGATCATACCTTTGGTTTAAAATATACAAATACTACATCAATCGGCTTAAAAGAATGTCAAGAAATCTTAATAAAACACCAAGAAATTTTAAAAAAAGGTGGAATAAAAGAGTTAATTAATCAAAATGAAATTCCTAAATTTTGTATTGACCATATCTATTTAGAATATAAAGGGAAACTAAAACAAATAAAAATCAGACTGTTAGATCAGCTAATTGATGAATCATTAGAAATAGATGATTTATTATTATTCAAATTCCCATCTAATCATTCTAATGATAATCTAGCTATTATAGATAAAAAAACGCAAATCCTTTTTGTAGGAGATGCGTTATGTGGAAAAATAGTTGACTATGACTTTATCAAAGATAAAAACACAATTAAAGAACAAATAAAGGTATTAGAAGAAATTGATTTTAGTTTGATTATTGAATCACATCAAAATCCTAAAACAAAAGAAGAAATTTTAACAAAATTAAAAGAAAAATTAGATGATTTATAAAAAAACTAAACCGTAAAAAGTTTAGTTTTTTGTTAAATATGTATTAGTTTCATCGAAATAAATTTCTCGTTTTTTATATAAGTCACCTAAAGCTCGTTTAAATGCTTTTCGACTCATATGAAATACTTCTTCGATTTCTTCTGCATTTGTTTTTGCTGTATAAGGCATTTCGCCATTATTTTTCTTTAAATAATCTAAAATTAGTTTTTCATCAGATACTACTAATTCTTCTTTAACCTTATTTAAAGAACCAACCAATTCATCTTCATGTCGTCCAATAATCATTACACTTACAGCCTCACCAATACGGTGTGTACCACGAAATTGTTTGTTAGAAATATATATATAATTACCTGCTTCAGTAACTGCATTTATAGCGTTTGGAGTTACTCGACAAATGTGAGCATCAATATACTCGCCAACCGGAATTTCTAAGACTTTAGGATTAAGTTCGATAATTTCATTTTTTGTCATAACTAAAGCGTTTATTTTATCTTTATACATAACTAGTTTAACAAATAATTTATCTCCAACTTCTGGCCAAATTTTAGCGTTTTGTGGCAAATAATCTTTACTAATTAAGATGTCTTTAAAGGTATTTATTGAAACGAACACTCCTAATCTTCCATTACATTCCACTACAGTTGCCCAGCCTGGTTTACTCATTGTTACAGTTGGGGTTTCAAGTGTAGCTGAAATACGTCCTTTTGAGTCATATTGAACAAAGCATTCAACCATACTTCCTTCTTCTAATTCTTCGCCATTTGTTTGGTTAAAGTGAAGTAATACTTGTTCATCTTTATTACTTAACATATATCCTAAATCACTTTTACGAAGAACGATAAAAGAATTCATATCTGCAATTTTAATCATTAATTTTCACCTAATTTCTGTCACCGTCTTTATAATTACGGTCTGTTTGTCTCACGTAATCTTCGTGAGTTAATCTTCTACCCGAAGAACCCTCGTTTCTTCGACGGGCTTCGTACTTCTTTAATAAATAATTGATCTGCTTTTGAGATAGTTCTTTGTGCACGTTTACCACCCTTTAAATTATTTTTTTGCAACACATTCATCTCTTTTAATTTATTCATAAACATCATTGCATTCTTCTCATTATGGCCCGCTTCTTCACAGTCACATACGAAAATAAAACAAAATTCTAATTCATCTTTAAAGATTAAAGTAATTCTTTTATAACATGTTTTTTCAAAAGCAAAACGATAGCCGCTTAAACTTTCATATTTAATCATAAAGTCAACAGCGTTTTTGCCTTTATATTTATATCCCATTTTTAATTGATAAAAATAAATACAATCATCACCAAATAGTAATGCATACTTTCCTTTATACGGATAATTGCCTTTTAATACTTTAATTAGTACTGGTCGATTACCTTTCATCACGCCTAATTGACGTAATTCAATCGATCTTTGATCTACATCTATCATAAGATTACAACTCTAATTTAAGGCGACGAATTACTTCATCATAACCTAATACTGAAACAATATCATCCATTGCAATACCATGTTCTTGATGAGTTAATAACAATCTTAAGCCTTTATAAAATTGTGTTATTACACCGCGATAAGCTTCTGGATTTTTTGCGTATTTTTTCTTATCAACATAACCTAATTCTTTACTCAAATCTTTTAATGTTTTTTCACTGCCTCTTTCTTTTTCCATAAAATATGTTATGAAAGCAGAAACAATTTCACATCTAATTTCTTTTGGTAGGTTTTCTTCAATTAGTTCATTATAAAGTGTATTTTCTTTTTCAAAAATATCACCATATAAAGAACCAAAGACATGCATAAAATCTTTATAGCAATTTAAGTCTTTACGATGTTCACTTGAAAGAGGACCCTGAGTAGCGAATAATCTAGTAGTAAATTCTAAATCACTAGTTAAACGATTATATAACTCTAAGTCATACTCTTTTGCCCAAGCTAATTCATTAGAAACATTATCAGCAACACTTGTATTATAAATAATTTCACTTGAAATACTATTTAATTTAGTAATATCATATAAAGCACCTGAGATACTCATCGCATCAAATGTCATTTCAAAATCATTTAAATCAGCGTCCTTATTAACCAAATACCATTCTTCAAAATTAGAGTTAATTAAAGTATATAAATAAACATATAAAGCTCTAACTGGATATCCTTGTTCTAAATAAAATTCCGCATTACTTTCTGGGTCTTTACGTTTACTTAATTTTCTTCTAGATTCACCATCAAGTTTCATAACAGGAGCTACATGTGCATAACTTGGCAAAGTGAAATTACATGCATTAAATAATTGAACATGAATTGGAATAGAAGCAATCCATTCATCGCCACGCATTACAATTGTTGTACACATAAAATGATCATCACAACAATGAGCAAAGTGATATGTAGGAATGCCATTTTCTTTTAATAAGACAAAGTCATTTATATTATTTTCCATTTCAATATAACCTTTAATTAAGTCAGTAACACCAACTCTTTCATTAATTTCATCAGGAACTCTAAAACGTAATACAAAAGATCCTTTTTCAGCAAGTTTTGTTTTCGCTTCTTCCGCTGTTACATTTCTATATTTAGCATACTCACGATAATAACCTGGAGCTACATGATTTTTCTCTTGATTTTCTCTGATTTCATTTAATTCTTCTTCACTACAAAAGCAAGGATAAGCATAACCAGTCTCAACTAAATGTTTAGCGACAGCGTGATAAATATCAATACGTTCAGATTGAATATATGAACCATATTCACCTTTTTGAGTTGTTTCGCTAATAACACCTTCATCAATTTGTACACCTAAACGATTAAAGATATTGCAAATGATTCCTTTACTATTTGGAACTTCTCTTTTTTTATCAGTATCTTCAATACGTAACATAAATACGCCACCTGCTTGATGAGCAAGTTTAGCATTCATAAGGGCAGTATAAACACCACCAATATGTAAAAATCCAGTTGGACTTGGTGCAAATCTAGTTACAACTGTCCCTTCTTTTCTTCGTGGAAAACGAGCTTCTAAGTCGCTAATTGTAATATTTACATTAGGAAATAACAATTCTGCCATTTGTTTATTTGTATTCATAATAAATCGCCTCTTTTATATAAAAATTAAATGATATTATTTATCATTTATCTATCAAAAAGATTATATCACAACACTTAATTAAATAAAAGAAAAAAAGACTCTCAATTAAATGAAAGTCTAATCTAGTAAATTTTATTATTTTAAAAACTTTTCAATCAAGTCCCATAATGAAGGTAATTCAACTAAAATTGGAACAATAATTAATGCAATAACACTCATAAGTTTGATTAAAATATTTAATGCAGGACCAGCAGTATCTTTCAAAGGATCTCCTACTGTATCACCAGTAATTGCGGCCTTATGTGTTTCACTATTTTTACCACCTAAATGTCCTTCTTCAACATACTTTTTAGCATTATCCCAAGCACCACCAGAGTTTGCCATAAATACCGCTAACATAATTGATGAAACTAATCCACCGATTAAAATACCACCTAAACCAGCGCGACCAAAGATAAAACCACCAGCTATTGGTGAGACAACAGCTAATATACCAGGAAGAATCATTTCCTTCAGTGAAGCTTGTGTTGAAATTTCAATACATTTATTGTAATCAGGAATAACTAATCCCTCCATAATTTTTGGATTTTCCGCAAATTGTCTTCTTACTTCTTCAACCATTTTATTACTAGCTCTACCTACCGCACCAATTGTCATAGCACTAAATAAATACGGTAACATTGCACCTAGTAATAATCCAATTAAAACCGCAGGATCACCTAATTCAACAGGCACCTGAGCCAATTCAATATAAGAAAGAATAAATGCTAAAGATGTTAAAGTCGCAGACCCGATTGAAAAACCTTTTCCGATAGCCGCAGTAGTATTTCCTACTGAGTCTAATTTATCAGTTATTTCACGTGTAGTAGGAGGTAAATCAGCCATTTGAGCTATACCACCAGCATTATCACTAATAGGACCATAACCATCAACAGTTATTGTAATTCCTACTGTAGATAACATACCTACTGCAGCAAGCGCTACACCATATCCTCCACCATGCGAAGCACCGCCAAAGAAATAACTAACAGCAACACATACTACTAAAATTACAGCAGTTAAGGCAGTTGATTTTAATCCAGTTCCAAGCCCTGCAATAATATTTGTTGCGTTACCTGTTTGACTTTCTTCAGCAATTTTAATAACTTCATTAAATGTACTAGAAGTATATAATTCGGCAACAAATCCAACAGCAATACCAGCAATTAAACCAGAAATAACACAAACAATTAATTTCCAATCGCATACATAGAAAATAGCTAAAATAATTGTAGCAATAATTACAATCCCACCAGCTACATAAGTCGCAGCATTTAAAGCTTTATGCGGATTACTCCAGTTTCTACTTCTAAAGAACATAACTGATAAAATTGAAGCTATAGTTCCAATAGCAGCAATTGCAATTGGGAATAAAATATGTCTACTATCAATACCGTCACCCAAGTAAAGTGCCATAGTTAAACAAGAAAGTAAAGAACCAACAAATGACTCAATTAAGTCACTTCCCATACCAGCGATATCACCTACATTATCACCTACGTTATCAGCGATAGTGGCAGGATTACGTGGATCATCTTCAGGAATTCCTAATTCTACCTTACCAACTATATCCGCACCAACGTCAGCAGCTTTTGTGTAAATTCCACCACCAACACAGGCAAATAAAGCAATCATTGAACAACCTAAACTATAACCTGATAAAATTTCGATCGGTGCATGTGGATCTTGACCACTTGCATAAAAACCAACTAAAAAGATTGCAGCAAGACCTAACAAACCAAAGCCTGCAACACTTAAACCTAAAACAGCACCACCACTAAAGGCAACTCTTAATGCACTTGGTAGTCCTTCTTCAGTAGCCTTCATTGCAGTACGTGCATTTGCCTTAGTTGCTACAAACATCCCAACCCAACCTGCAGCAGCAGAGAACACAGCACCAACAACAAAACATATAGCAGCACCCCATCCTAAACCATCAGTATTTTTAAAAATATCAAATTCACCTAAAATTCCTAATAAAAGTCCAACAATTATTACAAAAGGAATAATAACTTTATATTCACTTTTTAAAAATGTAAGAGCTCCATGATGAATATATTGGTGAACTTCATCTACTTTTGCATTAGTTATTTTAATCTTAGATACCTTATGAAATAATACAAAAACATATAGTAAAGTAACTAAAGAAGAAAAGATAACTAATGACAGAATAATCGCATAATCTATCATAAAGAATCAAACCTTTCTAATTTTTATACACTTTATAATAAGTGTATCATATAGTAATAATATTATACATAAAGTGTTCAGTAAAAGTAAATTAAATTTTGAAAAAAGATCGAGTAGAGTAGAAAATTATTAATTATTAATTATTAATTATTGATAAAACGTGAACATTTTATCTAATCATTTAAGACAAAATGGTATGACAATTCAAGATGTAAATGCATATTTAGGAGCGGAATAATTTTTCGCTCCTTTTTTGGTATGACGGGCATGTCATGATATCTAGGGTGAAAGTCCCAAGAGGCGTAGTTGTCGACGAACTTGATAGCAACTTGCAAAGCGTAAGCCAGTGATGGGGCGTGAAAAGAAGCAATAGCG
>CAZSIA010000018.1:0-13700 GCA_964606905.1 uncultured Anaeroplasmataceae bacterium
TTTCATGACTATGTGTGCCTTTCGAGGCGCGAGAAAGGAATGTAAGGTTATTATGAAAAAATTAAGAAAGGTTTTATTAGTTTTAGTTGTAATTTTAGTAAGTATAGGTGTGGCTTGGTTGGTTATTAGTTTTATTCCACCAAAAAAAGCGGTTGAGGATGTAAATCCTTGGCGCAAAACAGAACAAACATTAATTAGTGCTCATCGTGGTGGTGCTAATTTAAATCCAGAAAATACCGAAATGGCTTTTGATTATGTTATTAATACTACGACGTATACTGATATCGTCGAACTTGATGTTCGTTTAACTAAGCATAATGAGTTAGTTATTATTCATGATGATAGTATTAATCGTACCGGAATTAAAGGAGAAGTTGACGAAGATAATTTAATTTATATTAGAGATCTTACTTATGAAGAACTCTTAGAATATAATTTAGGAGTCAACTTTGTTCAAGGCGAAAATAAACCTTATGAAAACTTATCGATTGAAAAAGCTAAAGAATTGGGTTTAACAATTATGAAATTTGAAGATTTTTTAATTAAGTATCAGGATTCTCGCTACTTTAGATTATTATTAGAAATTAAAGATAGTAACGAATTAGGCGTAGAGGCGGTCAAGGTTGCTGAGAGTATAATTGCTAAATATCCTAACTGGGATGATCGTATTATGACAATTTCTTTTTCTACTGATGTTGTTAAACATATATTAGAAAATTATAAAAATCGCTATGTTGCAGGTATGGGATATAATATGGTAAGCTTTTTGGTTGGTTCAATTTTAAATGTTGATTGTTTATTTGATATAAGATTTCAATCGATTCAATCATCAATGATTACAAAAGCTGGTCCGATTGCAATTAATTGTGCGACTCAAAATTTTGTAGATAGTGCACACGCTCGTAATCAATGTGTAGCTTTTTGGACAATTAATGAAGAAGATGATATGCGTTATTTAATCGATTTAGGAGTTGATGTTATTACAACAAATTCACCTGATTTACTAGCGGAAGTGTTAGGAAAAATTTAAAAATATATAGTCTTGTATTATGCAAGACTTTCTCTTTTACTATTTGAAAATTCATTATTTATTTATACATATTTAAAAAAAAGTTATATAATATAATAATGAACGGTTGGTGGGATAGATGAGTAGAATTATGGATTATATTAATTGGCGAGGCGATTTAAGTTTCGCTCAGGAGTCTTTTAACGCAATTGATGCTGCTATTTTTTCTCAACTGTCATTGCTAGACTTTGATGATATTGTACCTTTATCAGGGGAAGGGACTCCGTTATGGAAAGTATTTGAACTTTACTTAGGGAAAGGGTATAAGATAAACGAGCCAGTAGGACTTTTGATTTCAAATAAGCAACATTACCTTTTTGAAGCTATTGCTAAAGCTCCTCGGTATAAAGATTTGTTATTATCAAATTATGTAAGAATTTATGATGAAGAAAATCCATGTCAATTTGAAGCTATGACAATTACTTTTGATAATGATATTTTAGTTAGTTTTGGTGGAACTGATGATACAATTTTAGGTTGGCATGAAGATTTTGAACTTTTATATTTAGAAGAAATTCCTTGTCATAAACATGGTAAAAAGTATTTGGAAAGAATTGCAATGGAAACTGATAAAGAAATTATTTTATGTGGCCATTCTAAAGGTGCCAATATTGCTATGGAAGTTTTGCTAGGTTCTTCTGATAAAGTATTCGCTCGTATTCCGAAGGTTTATTGCTTCGATGGACCTGGGATTAGCCAAAAAGAATATCAGCAAGCTATCTTAGAAGGTAGAATTGATAAAATCGTTTCATATATACCATATAGAACTAGTATTGGGAAATTGTTTAATCATTATGAGAAAGTTAAAATTGTCGAATGTACTGCAAATATTGCTTTTCAACATGATTTATTAACCTGGCATGTTTATCGTAATGATTTTATTTATAAAGAACACGTTAGTGCGGATTCGATTTATTTAGATACGCATTTGAAAAAGACGATTAATGAAATGAGTATCGAAAAAAGAAAATCGTTTGTATCTGCTTTATTTAATCTTTTATACTCAACTGGTGCTAAGACACTTTCAGGATTATATAGGAGTAGAGTTAAGTTTGCAGCGTGTTTCTTAAGGTTAAATAAAGAAGATAAAAATGTTTTAAATGAGATATTGATAAAAAAAATTATGAGCGATGTTAGAATAAGAAAAATATTTATGTCGTTTTTTAAAGAATTTAATAAAAGAGATTAAACTATCAGTACCACTTCACAGTGTTGATAGTTTTTTTCTTTTTTACATGGGAATACTATTTGTAAATTATAATATAATTTGTTATTGACAAGAACTTTGGAAGTAAATATAATATGTTTTGAAACCGAACTAATTTGAGGTGAAATAATGAAAAATGGAGTAAGTATAAAAATCAAAAAAATTAAATGCTTAATTCGCAAAACAATACACAAATCAGAAACTTTTAGAACTAATGAAGAATTAACTAATGTTATTGGTTGGACAATTGGTTTTATTAGCAGAAGAAATAGTGAAGGAATTGAAACGTATCAAAAAGATGTTGAAAAAGAATTTAAGATAAGTCGTTCAACAGCTACTGGTCTTTTACAGAATATGGAAAAACTAGGTTACCTATATAGAGAAGTGTCAAAAAAAGATAGTAGGCTGAAAAAGATTGTATTAACAGAAAAATCCGTCGAGTTAAATAAAAAAGTAATGTTAACTTTTGATATGGTTGAAGAAAAATTGCTTAAAGGTTTTACTCCTTCAGAAAAAGAGCAATTATTTAGTTATTTAATTCGTTTGGAAAATAATTTAGAAAAAGAGGGGGACTAATAATGATTAAAACATTAGCTAAAAATATTAAAGGATACACTTTAGTTAGTATTCTTACACCGATTTTTATTATTGCAGAAGTTATCTTGGAAGCATTTATTGTTTATATCGCTAAAGATTTGATTAATTTAATGAATCCTGAAAATGGGGAAGCAATATCTGATTTGACGACAATAATTCCAATTGCTATTCAACTTGTAGTAATGGCTATTTTATCTCTTGTCTTTGGAATAGCTAATGGTATTACAGGGGCTAAAGCTAGTGCTGGTTTTGCAGCTAATTTAAGAAAAAATGTTTTTCATAAAATTCAAGATTTTTCATTTGAAAATATTGATAACTTTCAAACATCATCTCTTATTACAAGGTTAACAACGGATATTTCTAATTTACAAATGTCATATCAAATGATTTTACGTATTACAATTAGAGTTCCATTGCAAATGATTTTCTCGATTGTTATGGCGTTTACAATTAACTCAGAGCTTAGTTGGTTGTTTGTTATAATTGTTCCGATTTTAGCTGTTGCATTATTTTCAATTATTAAATATGTAATGCCAATTTTTATGAAATTGTTTAAGAAATATGATAAGTTAAATAACAGTATTCAAGAGAATGTTAAAGCTGCACGTGTTGTTAAAGCTTATGTAAGAGAAGAATATGAAATTGAAAAATTTAATAAAGCTTCTGATGAATTATGCCATGACTTTACAAAGGTTGAAAAAGTATTAGCTTTAAACAGTCCAATTATGCAAGCGTGTATTCAAACTACAATGTTATTTTTGGCTTATTTTAGTGCTAAAACAATTTGTACTAATCAATACATTTTATCAAATGCTCCTGCAAATATGAATGTAGGTGATTATAGCGCTTTAATAACATACGGTGTTCAAATGTTAAGTGGTATTATGATGATTTCATTCATCTTTGTTTCTTTTAGTATGAGTATTGAATGTGCTAGACGTGTTTGTGAAGTAATAAATACAACATCAACTATTACTAATCCTACTGATCCTGTTACGGAAGTTAAAAACGGAAGCATTGTCTTTAATAATGTTAGTTTTAAATATAAGGCGGATGCTGAAAAATATGCTTTATATGATATTAATTTAAATATTAGTAGTGGAATGACTGTTGGTATTATTGGGGGTACTGGTTCATCTAAAACAACATTAGTAAATCTTATAAGCAGGTTATATGATGCAAGTGTTGGAGATATTTATGTTGGTGGAGTAAACATTAAAGATTACGATTTAGAAACATTAAGAAATAATGTCGCTGTTGTATTGCAAAAGAATGTTTTGTTTAGTGGTAGTATTATAGAAAACTTATGTTGGGGTAATAAAGAAGCAACCTTAGAAGAATGTATTACAGCAGCTAAACTTGCTCAAGCGCATGACTTTATTATGTCTTTTCCTGATGGGTATGATACCCAAATTACTCAAGGTGGTACAAATGTCAGTGGTGGCCAAAAACAAAGATTGTGTATTGCAAGGGCACTTCTTAAAAAACCTAAGGTATTAATTTTAGATGATTCTACAAGTGCTGTTGATACAAAAACCGATGCTTTTATTAGAGCGGGACTTAAAACTTATATTCCAGAAACAACTAAAATTATTATTGCTCAAAGAATTGCTTCAGTTATGGAGTCTGATTTAATTATTGTTTTAGATAATGGTACCATTTATGGAATGGGAACACATGAGGAATTATTAGCCACAAATGATATCTATCAAGAGGTTTATTATTCACAAAATAAGGTAGGTGAAAAATAATGAGAGGTAGAATGCCAAAAAGCGGAAACGAAGGAAAAGTTGCTAAAAGATTGTTAAAAGATCTCTTTTCTAAATATAAAAAAGAATTAATTGCTGTAATTATTTTGTTAGTATTCACTTCAATTTCAAACGTCACTGGGTCATTGTTCACACCAAGAATTATTAATGAAGTTATTACGCCAGTTACAGAAGGAAGTAAAACTTTTAGTGAGGTTAGTCCATTGCTTTTACAACTTGTATTAATAATGGGTGTTTTATATTTAGTGGGTATTACATCATCACTTTTGTATACACGTATAATGGCTAAAGTTACTCAGTATTTCTTAAATGATATGCGTGAGAAGACTTTTGCGCATATGCAAACTCTTCCTATTCGATATTTTGATCGTCGAACACATGGCGATATTATGAGTGTTTATACTAATGACATTGATGCGATTAGACAATTAGTAGGTGGATCTATACCAAACTTAATTCATAGTGCGATGATTATTGTTTTCTTAGTAGTTATTATGTTTAGTTATAGTATTTGGTTGTCTTTAATTGTATTTTTAGGTGTAATTTTAATGTTCTTTGCGACTAAATATGTTGGTGGTAATTCAGGTAAATACTTTATGCTTCAGCAAAAAACTTTAGGTCAACTTGAAGGTTATGTTGAAGAAATGATGCATGGAGCAAAGGTAGTTAAAGTATTTTGCCATGAAGAAGAGACTAAAAAAGTTTTTGATGAACTTAATGAGCAATTAAGAGAAGATGTGACTAGGGCTAATTCGTTTGGTAATATTTTAGGTCCAATTATGGGTAATATTGGTAATATAATGTATGTATTATTGGCGGTTGTTGGAACTATTCTTTATTTAACAAAAGTTCCGAACCTTTCTTTAACAGGTATTTCAGTTTTAGGAATTGGTAATGCAGTAGCATTTTTACAAATGAGTAGACAATTTACGCAAAACGTTAATTCTGCGAGTATGCAAATTAATTCAATTGTAATGGGGTTAGCTGGTGCGGAACGTGTTTATAATCTTTTAGATGAGGAAAGTGAATTTGATGAAGGATATGTCACATTAGTAAATGCTAAGTATGATGAAGAAGGAAATTTAGTTGAAACCTTAGAAAGAACTGGTGTTTGGGCTTGGAAACATCCACATAAAGCAGAAGGAACAATCACTTACGAGTTGCTTCGAGGGGATATCAGAATGTTTGATGTAGACTTTGGATACGATCCTGAAAAGATAGTTTTGCATGATGTTACTCTTTATGCTGAACCTGGTCAAAAAGTAGCGTTTGTTGGTGCTACAGGAGCTGGGAAGACAACGATTACAAATTTAATTAATCGTTTTTATGATATTGCTGATGGTAAGATTAGATATGATGGCATTAATATTAATAAAATTAAAAAGTCTGATTTAAGAAAATCTTTGGGTATTGTTTTACAAGATACAAATCTTTTTACTGGTACCGTTAGAGATAACATTCGTTATGGAAAATTAGATGCTACTGACGAAGAAATTATTGAGGCAGCACATATTGCTAATGCATATGACTTTATAATGCGTCTGCCAAATGGTTTTGATACAATGTTAGAATCAGATGGAGCTAACTTATCACAAGGACAACGTCAATTAATTTCAATTGCTAGAGCTGCTGTTGCTAATGCTCCTGTAATGATTTTAGATGAGGCTACAAGTAGTATTGATACAAGAACTGAGTTATTAGTTCAAAAGGGAACAGACCAATTAATGCATGGTAGAACTGTATTTGTAATCGCTCATCGATTATCTACTGTTCAAAATTCAGATGTTATTATGGTGTTAGACCACGGTAGAATTATTGAACGTGGAAGTCATGAAGATTTAATTGAAAAACGTGGACAATATTATTGTTTATATACTGGTGCTTTTGAATTAGATTAATAAAATATAGAGTGTGGATAGTATAGGTTCTTACGTTTGATCGGGTATAGAACTATAAAAATATAATAATTCAAATATATTATTGGAAGATTTAAGAGAAAAAATTGAAAAACATTTTTTAAACAGATTGACTAAATTACATCTTCCATATAAAATACGTTTGATAAGCTTGAATTTGTTGTTGTTTCCTTCAACAAATCCAGAACTTTCGGAAAAAGATATTGCGGCTTTGATCGGGGCGATATCTTTTTTTATGCTCTTTATAAATCCTTGTATTCCACTTTTAACATTTTCTATATTATCATCTGCTTCAATAACTTCACCAGTTTCTATGTTTTCATTATTTTTCATTTCATATTTATTGATAAATTCATCAAATAAATTTTCATTTTTTTCTTTAAAAATATTAAAAAAATCGTTATAAACGCTAACTATCTCATTAACTATAGGATATTTTTCTTTAATCATTTGAATGTATGTTTCTATTGTTTTATCTTTTTTTATTTTTGGATTTTTAGTAGTAATATACTTTAACAATTCATTTCTTTTGATTGTAATTAATCCTGGAACTTCAGTATAAGTTGAGAATGTTGACCTATTTAATTTAGTATTAAAATTATTTAAACAAATATTTCTTATAAAGTTTTCAATAGAATCATTGGTACCTGAAAAACCATTGTATTTTACATATTCCTTTATTACAAGAGGACTAATTCCATCGCTAATCATTTTATAAACCATATTCCTATACCCGTTAATTTTAGTTTTTGGAGTGTTGTACTTAATAGGTTTTTCAGGATTAGGTATTTCTTCATCACTTAAGTTATAATATTTTTTTGCTGTTACAGAGGAAATATTAAACCTCATCGCTAATTCGTTATACAAATCCTTTTTCTTTTTAAAATTTAATGTTGTTGCGTATTCTTTTAAGTCTATAATTAGTTTGATTTTTTTTTACGATTTTCTGCTTGTAGTAAGTGTTGTTTTGAAGTGGGGTTAGAATTTTTATCATTAAATTCAATTATATTCCCATTTTCATCAACAGGAGGAGTATCGTCATAATCTAAAGTTTCTAATATTTCCTTTTCAACTATTGATTTTACAATTACATCATTAGGTTTTTCATCCAAGATTTGTCCATCTAATATATAAATATTTTCAGGAACCTCGTTTTTGAATATTTCCTTAAACCTATCAACTAAATTTTGGAACAAATGAAAACGGTCAGCTATCTGAATTGTTTCTGGCAATACTTCATTAATGGCGTTTGCGTATGCTGTCGCTCTATCACGAGCGATTTTTTTAATTTTTTTATGGTTTTGTAACCATTCTTTCAATGTTTTTCCATCTCTACCATCAAGTAAAGCTAACATATGATGATCTTTCATGTCATAAATAACAGTAGCGTATTTCATTCCTTTTCTAATAGAAACGTCATCTAAACCTATTTCTTCAACATCGATTTCATCTTTTATTTCTATATTTTGATAAAGTCTTCTGACAGTGTCGTTACTTACATTAATACCAATTAATTTTAATATCTTACTAGTTGTTTCATCTGATAAAAACAAAGAAATAGCGAATATTAAACACTTGAGTTCATATGTGAATTTTTGTTTAGGACCACAATATTTGATGTCTTGTCTAAACACTTTAACTGGACATTCTTCATTTAAACAATTAAATTTGTAAAAATTTACATTTATATAAGTAGGTCTTAAATGAAGAGGAATAAATTGTATAGTTCTTGTACATGTTGCGTGAAGACTATTGCTAACTGTTTTACAATTTGGACAGGAACACTCAATAACTTTTGATTTTAAATAATAAATATTATTTTCTTCTAACTCTTCATACTTATAAACAAAAAAATCTTCACCGAATATATTATTGTTTACATTAAAAATTTCATATTTTTAAATCCCATTATAATTGACCATTATAAACACCCAATTAAAAGAACAATAAAAATGTAAAAAAAATAAGATAATTATATTTCAAATCATCTTATTTTTATTTATTAACTCAACGTCTATATCTAATCAAGTGTAAGAACCTTAGTATATTTATGGTCCTTTATTTTTCAAATAGTTATTTCTATAAGCGTTTTCATTATGATAAATAATGGAAAAAATGTATTTATTTTGTTATAATTTATTCGAATTTAATATAAAAATAAAACTTTGGAGGATAGTTATGTTTGACATTCTTACAATTTTAACAAGTGTAGTTAGAGAAGTAAATTATGTAGAAGCTGTGATTGGTTTACTAGCAGGTTTAGGTGCACTTTTGATTGGGTTTAAATTATTAAGTGATAACATTGAAAAACTAGCTAATGCTGGATTGAAGAAATTATTCAATAAGACAAGTAAAAATCGTTGGGTTGGAATCGGAATTGGAGCTGCGGTAACAGCTATTATACAATCTTCTGGTGCCTCAACAATTATGATTGTTGGTTTCGTTAATGCAGGTCTTATGTCATTATTCCAAGCTACCGCTATGATTATGGGTGCAAATATCGGTACTACTGTAACAGCACAAATTGCCTCATTGGGTACATTTGATATTGCTTTATATGCAACCTTACTTTCTTTTATAGGCGCATTTATGAATATGTTATGCAAAAAAGAAAAACCTAAAACAATTGGTCTTGCTTTAGCTGGTTTAGGTTTGGTATTTATTTCTTTAGATTTTATGAAAACATCTATGGAAGTGTTTAGTAATTCTGATGCGTTTACTAATTTACTTCAAAATGTAAGTAATCCATTTGTACTATTATTTATTGGTGTTGGACTTACTGCCTTGCTTCAATCATCTAGTGCTTTAACAACTATTTTAATTGCAATGGTTACTGCTGGTTTAACTATTGGTGGTGGACCTAACGATATTATTTATGTTATTTTAGGTACAAATATCGGTTCTTGTGTAACTGCGTTATTATCAAGTTTTGGGGCTTCAACTAATGGTAAGAGAGCTTCAATTATTCATTTAATGTTTAATACATTTGGATCTGCAATTTTCTTTATTGTATTATTGTTATGGCCTAATTTTATGGAAGATACTTTTATGACATGGTTTCCTAATGCTCCAGGAACTCAAATTGCGATGTTCCATACATTCTTTAATGTTTTATTTACATTGTTGTTTAGTCCATTTATCGATGTATTTGTTGCTATTGCTAAGAAAATTATTCCGGATAAAAAAGAAGAAGTTCATACAACTTTTATCGACGAACGTTTTCTTTCTACGCCTGCGGTTGCTTTATCTCAAGTAACTAAAGAAGTGGCAAGAATGGGTAGACTTTCAATGGAAATACTTAATGAAGGTGTTGATGCGTTTATTGCGCATAATATGGAAAAAACACCTGAAATTCATGAAAAGATTAAATTGATTGATAAGATTAATGAAAATATTGTGGCTTATTTAGTTAAAATTAGTACACATCAAAGTACTAATAAAGATGAAGAATTTTTAGCTATCCTACATAACACGGTAAATGACTTATATCGTAGTGTTGAAATAGCTGATAATATGACTAAATATACTAGACATTTAGTTGAAGATCAATTGGTATTTTCTACTGTAGTATTTGAACAATTAATTTTATTTAAGGAAAAATTAAATGAACAATATTCTTATATTGAAAAAATTTTATTAGAAAAAGAATATGGTTTAATCAAGAAGATTGATATATTAGAAGATGAAATGGATGCAATGCGTTCTAAACTTATTAAAGATCATATCGCAAGACTTGAAAGAGGAGAATGTTCTTTATCAAGTAGTAGTGTATTTATTAACTTAGTGTCAAATCTTGAAAGAGCTGGAGACCACTTACACGTCATTGCTCATAGTGTTGTAGGGGATAATTAAAAATATTACTGGTGGAAATATTCTACCAGTTTTTATTTCACAATTAAATTAAAAGTAATATAATAGAAGATGGGTGAAAAATATGAAGCAATTAGGAGATACAATTGTTTCTAATAATCTTAATTTCAAGATGAAAGAAACTCATAGAACCGCCGCAAGAGGCATAATTAAACATGGTAATGAAGTGTTAATGATTCATTGTGCATATTTTAATGACTATACATTTCCTGGTGGAGGCGTAGAAGAGGGAGAAGATCCTATATTAGCGCTTCATAGAGAATGTATGGAGGAAGCTGGAGTTGTTGTTAAAGATATAAAACCTTTTTATAAAATAGTTGAAAATAGAGAAATTGATGATGACACTTATTTGATGCATGAGTCTTTATTTTACTTATGCGAAGTCGAGAGTTATTGTGATACTAATTTAGAAAGTTATGAAGTTGAATTAGGATATAAAGCTGTTTGGATAAGTATTGATGAGGCTATTATGCGTGATGAGGAAAGAATGAGTGAGTTGAAGGAAACTGATTATAAAGGTGTTTTAGAACGTGAACTAAGAATATTAAGAGCTTTAAAAGAAGATGATCTATAGGATTATCTTTTTATTTACAAAAAAATAAATTTGTTGTAAAAATATAATAATTCAAATATAATAGTATCGAAAGCGGAGTGATGTTTGTGGCTAAGGAGATAAAAATCAGAAAAATAAAAAAACCATTATGGTATTTACGTCCAGTTATTGTTGTTGGTTCTATATTTTTTACAATGTTTAGAAAAATAAAAGTGAGAAAAATTAATTGTGAAAATTTAAAATGGCCATATATTATTTTTGCCTCGCACGCGTCTTTTATGGATTTTCCGATGTGTGCTTCTCTTTCCTTCCCACATCATACAAACTATATTTCATCTAATGAAGAGTTTGTAGGACGTGAATGGTTATTTTATGGTGCTGGATGTTTTCCAAAAAGAAAATTTACACAAGATATTACTGTTGTTAAGAATGTTTTAAGAATTACAAAAAAATTAAGGAATACTGTAACTGTTTATCCAGAAGCTAGATACTCTTTAATTGGTATTAATGAACGAATTGATGCAACTTTAGGTAAGTTAGTTAAAGCCGCTAAAGTTCCAGCTGTAGTAATGATTACAAATGGTAATTTTATTCATCAACCACAATGGCGAAAAAAATATAAAATGAATAATCCTCATGAAATTATTTTCAAATGTGTTGCTACGCAAGAAGAAGTAGAAAGCTTAAGTGCTGAAGAAATTCAAAGAAGAATTGAAGAATCATTTGTATATGATGATTATAAATGGCAATTAGATAATAAAGTTAAAATTAAATCTAAACATCGTGCGGAAAACATTCATAAAGTTTTATATAAATGCCCTCACTGTGGAAAAGATTATTCAATGCGTAGCGAAGGCGTTAAATTATGGTGTAGCGAATGTGGTGCAACATATGAAATGAATGAATATGGACAATTAAATTGTACGACAGGTGAGCCAAAATTCACTCATGCACCGAATTGGTATAGATGGGAAAGAGAAGAAGTAATTAAGGAAGTTAATAATGGAACTTATTATTTTGAAGATGAGGTTAGAATTGAACATTTAGACAATTATCAAGTAGGTTATAGAGAGTTAGGAACAATTAAATTTGTTCATGATATGAATGGTCTTCATTTACACGGTACTCTTCTTAATGGTGAAGAATTTCATTTCGATAATGCCCCAGAAAACACACCATCTATTCATATTGATTATGATTATAAAAAACGTGGTACTAAAAAACGTGGTCAAGCTATTGATATCAATACAATACATGATACATGGTTTATTTTTCCGCAAACTACTAATGAAGTAGTAACTAAGATTCATTTTGCGGTTGAAGCATTACATGATTTATATTTTAAAAAGTAAAAAGGGATTTTTCGATCCCTTTTCTTATTTATTGGGCCATTAAATTGGCTTTTTTATATTTATATAGCATTTCTGCATGATTTTGTTCTTCGGTTTCAATATCATTTAATAGTTTTCTAAGTTTTGCATCTCCAAATTGGAACAGGTCGAAATTGTAAGCACTTGAAACGTATTTTTCCATTGTTATTGCGTCTGTGCATAAGAAGCTATCATGATCTTTTTCTAATTTGTTACTGTTTTCGTGATATGCTTTTTGTGGCATATATGTTTCTCCGCTACTATCGTTCGTATCAACCTCTGCCACCTTTCCGTTTAAAACATCTGTCAAACTTTGTAAATGTTTTTTTTCTTGTTCTTTTATTCTACTAAACAAAGCTGTTAGTTCTGGGTCATAAGCCATTTCCTCATAAAACTCATATTTTTGAATACATAATTTTTCTTGTGACTTTAAATCTTCAATTATAAATTTTTCTTTTTCTGTTAAATTAATCATAAATTTATCTCCTTTTGTATCTATTTTTACCAATAAATTTAAATTAATACCCATTATTTATAAAAAGAGTTGGGCAAAACATATTAAATTATATAATAATTTTATATATATTTGAAAAAACTTGTTGTTTTTAACGTTAGGTTGTGATACAATATTTCAGGCACGAAAATACACACGCTTAATGAATCTTCCGTCGGTGCGTCTGACAATCGTGGAGGAAGATAATGATTTAGGCGGAGGCTAAAACAATAAGAAAATATGGAGGAAAAAGAAAATGTCAGTAGTTTCAATGAAAGAACTATTAGAAAGTGGCGTACATTTTGGTCATGCCACTCGTAGATGGAACCCAAAAATGGCTCGTTACATCTACACTGCAAGAAACGGTATTTATATTATCGACTTGCAAAAAACAGCAAACGAAATTGAAAAAGCTTACCAAGTTTTAAATGGTATCGTTGCTAGCGGAGGAAAAGTACTATTTGTAGGTACAAAAAAACAAGCTCAAGAAGCTGTTAAAGAAGAAGCATTACGTTGCGGTCACTATTATGTAGACCAAAGATGGTTAGGTGGTACGTTAACTAACTTTAAAACTATCCGTCGTAGAATCAAAAGATTAAAAGATTTATATAAGATGGAAGAAGATGGAACATTTAATTTATTACCTAAAAAAGAAGTTGCTCAATTAAAGCATGAAAGAGAAAAATAAGAAAAGAACTTAGGTGGTATAAAAGAAATGACTAAAGTTCCAGATGCTTTATTCATCGTTGACCCACGTAAAGAACACAATGCTATTTTAGAAGCAAGAAAATTAAATATCCCAGTATTTGGTATCGTTGATACAAACTGCGATCCTGATGATGTAGATTACGTTATC
>CAZSIA010000019.1:0-13355 GCA_964606905.1 uncultured Anaeroplasmataceae bacterium
TAGTGGATATGCATGGAGTGGTTCAGCTCGTGTATACCATAAGGGATTAAATCCTGAAATGGATTCATGGTTTCCAAATGGTGATGGGAATGGTTTGATTGCTTTTTATACAAGGGATGGAGCTAGACAAGATCAAGTTATTATTAGTAGTGATGATGAAGGATTAACTTGGACAAAACGTAAGGTTATTCCACAGTCTTTAGTTGGTATTTCAGATCGGAAAATTTCATGTCGTGACCCAAAAGTCTTTCAAATTAATAATGGAAGTAAGGATATTTGGGGAATGATTATTTCAAACATGGAAGACAATACTGTTTACTTTTTACAATCTGAAAACATGTTAGATTGGTCTTATGCTGGACAATTTACGATTTATCGTCCTGAATGTGTTGATGTAGTAGAAATAGTTGCTGATGATAATACTACACATACTGTTTTAACGTTTGAGGGAAGAGAATATTTAGTTGGTGAATTAAAATATGATACTTCTAAAAATGAAATTTATTTTGAAAAATTAACAGCTGATGGAATGATGGATGTAAGAGGTAAATCAATCGAAGAAATTGATGCAGCTATAATGGATTTTGGCCCAGACTCATATGCTACTCAATCATTTTACATAGATGATGAGAGCTCAATCTACTTTGGAAAAACAATTTCATTAAGTTGGTTTAGCGGTGTTCCAGGTGGTGCTGCGAGTGTTGATAGTGGAGCGTTTGCTGCTGTTAGAAGTCGTTTTAATGGTGGAGGATTTACTATCCCTGTTGAATTAGGTTTAAAATTAGTTGATGGGCAATATTTGCTGACTCAAACCCCAATTACTTTAAATAATGAAAAAATTGATAAAGTAGAACTTATTAAAGAAACAAACATTGAATATAATGAAAATTCAACAAATCTTTTATCTAATGTCGATACACATCAATTAGAAATATACGCTACATTTGATAATCCAAATAATGAAGATATTGAGTTTAAAATTAATCTTTCTGAAGATGAATATACAACTGTTGGTTGGAATAAAACGGATGGATATTATGTAGATAGAACATATACTAGTGATGGTGGAATTAATTTTAATAATTATCATGTAAAATATGTTTCAGGTCCAACTGAAAAAACTACTCAAAGCTTCTACATTTTATCTGATAATGGTAGTATTGAAGTATTCTGTGATGATTTTTCAATTCCATTTTATGTCTTAACTTTAGCTAATGTATATTCAACAAAAGCACTTTTAAGTGTTAGTGGAGATGTAACTATTAATAATTTAGAAGTTAATGAAATAAAAAGCATCTATCATAGCGATGATATTCCTAGTGATGAAGGTGTAATATATTTAGATAAGGATAATGTTAGATTAGATTTAGAATTATCAAATAAAACAGAAGTTATTTTTTATTCCACTTTATTAGTTGATAAGACTTGGGAAATTGTTGAAGGTGATGATGTTGTTAAGATAACTGAAAGTCAAAAAGGTATTTCCATTGAAGCTTTGAATTCAGGTAATGCTTTAATTAAGGTTACTTGCGGAAATAAAGAAAAGACAATTAGCGTAACTGTTGAAAGTGGAAAAGTAGAAAGTGATATAACTTTTAGTAAAGAAGGTATGATTTCTGGTAATTGGTATCAAAGTAGTGAAGGCTTAATTGGATATCAATTATCTGGTGATGGATTTATCTTATCAAGTGAATTTGTTAAAGATTGTTACTATACAGCTAAATTTGATTTAGGTTCTGGTGCAGCAGCTGCTTTAGTTTTAAGAGCTGATAAGGATATGAAACAATATTTGATTGTAAATTATGATAATAATGCTAATATCATTAAAGCTTGGACTCAAAATGGTGAATTAGGTAATGTATTTGTTGGGAATATTGATGTTAAAAACATAACATTATCGGTAATTTTAGATGACAATCATGTGACTGTATTATTAAACGGAAAAAATGTTATGGAATTTGATTTGGGTGAAAATGATCCAAAGGAAGGTTATTTAGGATTAAATATATGTGCAACTGAGGCAGTTTTCAAAGAAATTACTTTACAAAGTACAAACTTTGAATATAGTTCTAATAATCTTGTTGTAAAAGGAAATGTAAGTCAATATATTCAAAAAATTGTAAATATTACACTTAAAAACACACCAGTTGATGAAGCATTTTATAAAACAAATGGTCGAGAAATTATTATTAGTGAAGAATATTTTAAAACTTTAAAAGAAACAGGAATATATGAATTTGAAATTATAGGTGAGTATTCTACATTTACTATTAGTGTTGATGTTAAAGCTTTACCTAGTGTTAAATTTAATTCTTTATCTATTACTGTTGGAGAAAATTTAAATATATTTATTGGAAATACAAAAATTGACACTTTAAAAGTTAATGGAAATTTATTAACAAATGAACAATATTTTATTAATAATATGATTCTAACTATTGATTCAAAAATATTCAATTTAGGTGATAATAGTTTAGAAATCAATGGAAATGAAATTAGTGTAACATTAACAAGTGTTCCACAAACGAATTTTACTGAATCAAGTGGATGTGGTGGAAGTATTGTTACATCTATTTCATCTTTAGTAGCCTTAGTTGGTGTTAGCTTATTTATTTTATTAAAGAAAAGAGGTAAATAAATGCCTACAATTAAAGACGTTGCTGCTTTATCTGGAGTAGGAGTCGGGACTGTTTCACGTGTTATAAATGGCGGAATTAATGTTAATGAAGAAACAAAGAAAAAAGTATTAAATGCAATTAAAGAATTGAATTTTACACCGAATAGTATGGGTGTTAAATTAAGAACAAATCAAAATAAAGTAATTGCTTTACTCGTTCCACTTATTAATCATTCATTTTTTGCTGAACTTACTGCTCAGGTAGAAAAGGAGGCGTTAAAATATGGATATTCAATTTTACTTGTTTGTTCCCAAAAGCACGAAGAAAGAGAAATTGAAATAATTAATAAACTTAATCGAAAAGAAGTTGACGGTGTTATTTTTGTTACACACTACAATCACTCTGAAGAAGAATTGAAAAATAAAGCAATCGTTACAATTGACCGTCATCTTCCAGGAAGCATCCCTTTTGTATCATCAGATAATTACAATTCCACTAAAGAAGCAGTTAAATATTTAGTAGAAAAAGGATGTAAAAAAATTGCTTATTTAGGTTCAAAACCTTATGTTGATTCTGAAGTTTTACTTCGTGAAAAAGCATATGAAGATGTAATGGATGAACACAATTTAGAAAAAAGAATTTTAAGTGTTATTATTAACCATGGTGAAGAACAACAAAAGGTTGATGAATTTATTAAAATGTTTGAAGATATTGATGGTGTATTTGTTTCAGGTTCATCTATGAGTAGAGCTTTATATAATACTTTATTAAGAGTTGGAAAGAGAATTCCTGAAGATATTCAATTAATTAGTTATGACGGTTATTTTGGTGAATATCGTGATGGAAATATGATAACATGTGTCGAACAACCTATTGAAGAGATGGCACAAAGATGTATTAGCCTTTTGTTAGACCTAATAAAAGGTGAAAAAGTTGAAAAAGAAAATATTATTAAATCAAAATTTATAGTTAATAAAACTACAAAATAATGAAGGAGCTAAAGATTAATATGAAAAAAGTTATTAAAATTAGTATTAAATTATTTTTATTATTGTTAGTATCATTATCTGTGTTTGCTTGTTCAGATGATAGTAGTAGCGAAATTGATTCTGAAGGGAATACAATTGTAAAAATTATGTTCCATGTTAATGAAACATCTGCTGAAGGACAAGCTTATAAGAAACGAATTAATGCTTTCAATTTAGCTTATAAAGATAAAAAAATCAAAGCGAGCGCTTCATATGTAGCTAGAACAACAGGTGCTAGTCAATATGAAACAGATTTAATGAACCGTCAAACTGAAGGTACTTTACCAGATATTATTACATTTGACGCGCCTAACTGTGCATCATATGCGAAATCTAAATTATTATATAGTTTAGATGATTTGATTCCAACTGATGTATTAAATGATTTTATTTCAGTTTCTAGATATGATAATCATGTTTATGGTTTACCTATTCAAGAATCAAGTGCAGGTTTCTTCTATAATAAAAAGATATTTGCTGAAGCAGGTATTGATGTTTCTAGATTTACGGTTGATAATCCTTGGACATTTGATGAATTTAGTAATGTTTGTAAACAATTAAAAGATTATCAAACATCTCATGGGTATAGTAAATATGCTGTAGATATGCGTTTAGATGCAACAAAAGATGAAACTGCTACATATATGTTATATTCATTTATTTATGCAGCTGGTGGTGATTTTGTTAGTAGCGATGGTTATACAGCTACTGGTTATTTAAATAGCGCTGCTACAGCTAAAGGCTTTGAATTTATTAAAGGATTAGTTAGTAATGGTTATACTGGATATGATGTTGGAGCAACTGATTTTTTCACAGGAAAAATGGGATTGTATTTATCAAGTGGATGGACTATTCCACAATTAGATAATGAATATGTTGAATTCTTCCCTAATGGTAGAGATTCATGGGGATTATTACCATATCCAAAGGATGTAACTAGTGCTTCAGCAACTGGTAGTTGGTGTTTTGGTATTACTAATAACGGAAGAAGCGATAAGACTGCAGCTAAAGAATTATTATTATGGTTAACTTCAACTGAAAGTTCTGAGGCTATTACAAACGCTACTGGTATGATTCCAGCTAGAAAATCAGTTGAGGCAAATTATGCGGTTAATTCACCAGAATATGTATTATATAATCAATTATTAAAAACGGGAAAAGCTCGTCCTGACACTGTAGGTTATCCTAAATTTACTACAGTATTTAACCAAGTGATTTCAGAATTAAAAGATGGAAATATTACAGACATCTTAAATTCTAAAGCACAAACTTTACAATCTGAATTAGATTTATTAAAAAATAGATAATTTTTCTAAAATGAAAGGTTGGTGGTAGTATGAAAACTACTACAATAATCATATTTATTATATTTTTGATAATAGTCGCAGTAGTTAGTTTTTTTGATATTTTAAAAACAAAAAAATCTAACTTTAAATATAATAAAAAATCATCATTAAGTGCTTATTTGATGCTATTACCGGCTTCAATATTAGCGTTTCTGTTTGTTTTATTACCAATATTATATTCGTTAGGTTATGCATTTACAGATTTTTACTTATTAGAGCCTAATAATATTAAATTTATTGGTTTTAAAAACTTCATTACGATTTATAATGATATTGCAAATAAAGGTGATTTATATTATGCAATAAAGAATACAGCAATATTTGTTGTATGTGTTGTGCCACTTCAAATTGGGTTAGCTTTGGGATTAGCAATATTCTGCAATAGAAAAAAACCAGGTGTTGGTATATTTAAAGTTTGTTTTTTCGCTCCTGTAGTTATCTCACTTACTGTTACATCATATTTGTGGTTACAAATTTTATCTCCTAGTGAAACAGGTTTATTAAATTCATTTTTAGGATTATTTAATGTAGGACCAATTGATTTTATGCGTGATAAGGACACAGCTATCTTATGGATTGTTGTTTTAAGTGCTTGGCAAGGATGCGGTTTTCAAATGTTAATCTTTTTATCTGCATTAACAAATATAAGAGAAGATTTATATGAAGCTGCAGCTTTAGATGGCGCTAATAGTTTTGGGAAATTTTGGTATATTACTATTCCTTCATTGAAACCTACTTTCTTATATGTAGTTATTACAGTTTTTATAGGTGCGTGTAGAATTATGGTTCAACCAATGTTAATGGTAGGATATCAATCTCATACGTTAACAATTAGTTATTATATGTACCAACAAGGTTACTATAATCGCTGGGTTGGTTTGTCAAGTGCTGTTGCTTTGATTATGACAATCATAATAGGTTCTATTACATTCTTACAAAGAAAATTTTTAGGAGAGAAGGATTAGTATGAATAATAGTTTGATTAATTCTACCTATCCTAAGGTAGTTCATAAGAAAAAGAAAAATATAGTCGGAAATATATTATATTATACTTGTGGAATTATTTTATCCTTGATATTTTTATTTCCACTATTATACATGGTTGCAACATCAACCAAATCAGAAGCACAATATGCACTTGATGCAGGTACATTAGCTATGTTTTTACCGGGACTTAATTTTAAGCATATGATTAGTAATTACTCGATTTTGTTTACTGAATTTAGTGTTTGGAAGTATTTTATAAATAGTTTAGCTTATGCCGCTATAATCATTGTTTTAAATATTATTATTAATGGTTTAGCTGGTTATGCAATTGCTAAATTTACTTTCCCTGGAAAAAGATTCTTTAATTTTATAATTATCTTTTTAATTGTTGTTCCAGTGGAAACTTCAATTATTCCATTATACTCAATTGTTAAAACAATTTTAAATTTAAAAGCTGAGTTGTCAGTTTTAGCTATTATTTTGCCGGCATCAATTAGTATATTTAATATATTCTTATTTGTGCAATTTTTCCAAGGTATTCCAACTGAATATGAAGAAGCAGCACGTATCGATGGAGCTACTAATTTACAAATATTCTTTAAAATTATAGTTCCATTATCAAAACCAATTATTTCAACAGTTGCTGTGTTCTGTTTTATTGGGGTTTGGAATGATTATTTATGGCCAATAATGGTATTACCTTATGCAGGACCTGATGAATGGCCATTATATCCTATTCAAGCTGCATTAACCTCAATTCAAACAATTGAAGGTATAACTACTGGACAAGTAATGGCATCACTAGTTGTTACTAGTTTACCGATTTTTATAGTTTATATTGTAGCTCAAAAATATATAGTCCAAGGTTTCGGTTCTGCAGGACTAAAATTATAGGTGGTAATATATGAAAAGTAAAAAAATATTATTATGTTTGTTAATGTTAGTTTTATTGTTTGCTTCAACTGGATGTCAAAATAATAATGCTACAACTATTGGCTCAAAAGTTTTAGAGTATTCATTTGATGAAACAAATGGTAACATGACAAAAGAAACAGTTTCTAATAAATCTTATAAAATAAATTATGTATTTAACGAAGAAAATAAAGATGTAATTTTTAAAGAACCATCTGACCCGCTTCTTAAAAAAGGTGTTAAAGGTAATGCTTTATATATGGATGGTTTTTCAAATAAAATTTCAAATACTGATTTTGTAATGCCAAAAGAAGAATTTACATTATCTAGTTGGGTTGCGCCACGTGTATTTGAAAATGCCTCTAACTTTGGGTATGGTGATGATACTCCTGCTAGAGGACATCAAAGATTAACTGCGATTTTAAGTCAAGGTGAAATCGAGTTAGGTGAAGGATTTTTGTTTGGATATGGGAAATTAGGTTTTTGGGGTATTCAATTAGCTTTATGTAATACTGAAACAATGGAAGAATTTGTAGTTGGTTTTTATGATCCAATTAATAGTCTACCTTTATATGAGTGGAGTCATATTTCAGCAAGTTTTAACGGAAAAACAGGATATATTAGTCTTTCTTTTAACGGAAATGTAAGTTATGAAGCTATTATTCCAGAGTTAGTTAATACAGAATTAATCGTTTCTTCAGAACCTTTATATATGGGTTATTATTGTAATCCTTTGGTTGAGTTTGGTGTTCATCGTCAAATGCCTGCAGGTTTAATTGATGAAGTAGGTATTTATAATAAGAGTTTAACACCAGGTGAAATTAGAAGTTATTATAATGAATTTTTAGTAGATGGTAATCATCCTGTGTTAGACTTTAGTGAAGTTCAATTAGATTCTAGTGTTTATGAAGGTGATAGATATCGTCCTCAATATCATGCCCTACCTCCAGCAGTTTGGATGAATGAACCTCATTCGCCATTCTATTATAATGGTAGATATCATGTTTTTTATCAACATAATCCATCTGGACCTTATTGGTCACAAATTCGCTGGGGTCATTTAGTAAGTGATGATATGATTCATTGGGAATATGTAAAAGATGCAGTTGTACCTACTGAAGGAATTTGTCCTGAAGGTGTATGGACAGGTGGTGCAGTTATTGGACCAGATGGTACTCCATGGTTAGTTATTACTGCTGGTACTACACAAACATCTTGGAGTGGACAAAATGTTGCTTTTGCTCACTGTGTTGATCCTTCTGATCCTGATTTAACCGATTGGGTAGTAGAAGATGTAGTTACAGTTACTCAACCATCGGATAATTCACAAGGTGAAAGAGACCAATTCCGTGATCCTTTTGTATGGTATGATGATGGAATTTATTATATGATTGTTTCTACATCGATTCCTGGAGCTGGTGGGTCTGGTGCGGTTTATACTTCATTAAATCTACATGAATGGGAATATAAGGGATATTTAGTTGAAATAAGCTTAGAACAATATCCTGAACAAGGTGCACACTGGGAATGTGTAGTTATGTTACCAATTTCAACAAAAGATGGTTCTGTTACAAAATATATTTTATTTGACTGTCCTCAATATACAGTTGATGGTTATGTTGTAGATTGTTACTATTGGATTGGTAGTTTTGATAAAGAAACATGTCGTTTTATTCCGGATGATCCTAAACCAAAATTATTTGATCTTGGTAGAGGTGTTTATACAGGACAAAATGGATATTGTTTCTTAACTGAAGAAGATATTGCAAATGGAAAAGTTAATTATACAGATGGAAGAACAGTTATTTATGCAATTGCTCAAGGTAAAGCCGCAGGTACTAAGCACAATGAATTGAGCGGATGGGCTCATAACTTTGCTATTCCATTAGAATTATGGTTAGCTGATAATTTAGTAGATGTAATTCGTGAACCAATTAAAGAAATTGAATCTTTATATGATGAAGAGTTATATTCTTATAGTGGTGAAGGTAAGAGTGCAAGTGAAATTAATGACCTTATCTCGAATATAAGAGGTGACACTTTAAGAATTGATATGAATATTACATTAGATCCAACCTCATCTGAATATAAAGGTGGAATTAATGTTAGATATAACAAACACGAAACATTAGAAGGAACTGAAAGAACTTCAATTGTATTTTCAAATAAAGGTGTATATATCGATAGATTAAAATCTACACTTAAGGAAGGTGTAGATAAACAAGAAAGTTATACTTGGGAAAATATTGTATACGAATATGATGTTACTATTTTATTAGATAGATCAATGCTAGAAGTATATGTTAATGGTGTGATGAGCTTTACAACGCGAATTTATCCTAAATATGGTGATTCTGATTATTTAAATTTCTTTGATGAAGCTTCAGGCCTTAAAATTAATGAATTAGTAATTTATAGTATGAAGAGTGCATATACCGAAAATATGACACCTGCATATTATGGAAATGTTGGAAATTTAGGAGATTAAGATGATGAAAGAGAAAAAGATAATTACATATTTAATGTTAATAGTTGTTGTTTATTTTCTTTCATCATGTGGGAAAATAACTACAACAAAAACAACAAGTTTAATTAATGGTGGTTTTGAAACTGCCGATTTAAGCGGTTGGACGATTTTAAGTGGTGATGCATTCGATGATGATTGTGTTTCTTCAAGAGAAACTTTTTCATATTCATATGATAATCAACACAATGAAATACCTGTTAATCAAAGTGGAAATTGGTATTTAACTGGTAAAGGGTTTGATTTATCTCGTTCTAATAATCGTACTGGAGTTATTAAATCAAGTAATTTCTACTTAAAAGAAGATGGTATTTTATCTATGAAATTAGCTGGTGGAGCATTAAAGGTTAGTAAAGGTGAAACTGCAGCTAATAAAAGTAGAGAAAGAATTTGTTATGTTGGTGTTTATAGGGCAAAAGATGATATGATGATTGCTCAACAAACAAATGAGTATTTCTTAGAACATACTGAAAATTATGTTAACTTAAGCAAATATAAAGCTGGTGTATATAATACTGACAACTTTTATGAATATGTTTTAGATTTAAAAGATTATGTTGGTGAAGAATTATATATTAAGGTAGTTGATAATGATACTAGTGTTTATTATGGCTATATTAGTGTTGATGATATAAAAGTAGGTTCGGATGATTTAGGACAAAATGAAGGCGAATTTTATACTAAGGTTAGAGAATATGATGATTCTATTGTAAAACCAAGTGAATATGAAATTGCAAATGGTGATTTTGAAACTGGTTCGCTTGCCGGTTGGGAAGTTATTTCAGGTGATGCATTTTCTAACGCCGGTGTAAATCGTGAAAGTGTTTGGTGGAATGAAAATATTACATATTCTAGAGATGGCGATTATCATTATGGTCATTATAATCCAAGTGGTGTTGGTGTGATGCGTTCAACAACATTTACTCTTGGTGGAAGCGGATATATTTCATTTAAATTAGGCGGATGTTCAAATAACTATGAAACTTATTTGAGAGTTATGTTAAGAGATGATAGTGGTGATTATGAAGTCGCTAGATTCACTAACTATAAATATTGGAACTTCCAATTTCCTTATGTTGAAAATGGAATGAGATTATTAAATATGAACCAATATTATGCAGATTTATCTTCTTATTTAGGTAAGACATTATATATTGAGGTTGTTGATAATAATGATTCTACAGATGAATTAGGTTGTATTACTTTAGATAGTATAATTACTTATTGGGAAGAAAAACCTGTTTGGTATGATATGGTTTCATATGCTGCATCTTCAAATATAAATGTTGACTTAGAAATTGATAGTATTTATCAAGTTAAAAACGGTACATTCGAAGCTGGTGATTTAAGTTATTGGACTTATGAATGGGAAGATGGAACTACTCCGATTGGTGTTGTATCGAGTGATTCAAGTTGGTGGAATGAAGGCCTACCTTATAATAAAAAAGGTCAATACTTATTCACTGGTTGTAACCATGAAAATGGTAAAGGATATATTCTTTCGAGTGAATTTGAAATTGGTGGAAGTGGATTTATTTCATTCTTGTTAAGTGGTGGAGCAGATCCGCGCTTATGTTATATTTCAATTATTGATGCTACAAACGGCAATGAACTTGCTCGTTATTATAATGAGTTATTTAGTGATAATGGCATTGGATTGATTAATCGAGGTTCAAATTTAATGAATATGATACAATATAAAGCGGATTTAAGCGCTTATATTGGTAAAACTGTTAAAATTAAAGTTGTAGATAATGCTGATAAAGATTGGGGATTAATTTGTGTTGATAGTTTCATTACTTATTATGAAAACATTGATACATTACCTAAAAATGCATATTTAGTTTCTAATATTTTAGATTGTCAAAATGTTTTAGGAAGTAAATATCAAGTTACAAATGGTGGATTTGAAACTGGAGATTTAAGTGGTTGGACAGTTAGTGGTGGTAATATTGCAAATATTAGTAGTAATACTATCTGGTGGAATGAAAGTTATTTATATAATAAAACAGGTACTTATTTCTTAAGCGGATGGTGTGGAAATGAATTAAATGTAGGTACAATTACAAGTAGTCAATTTGAAGTTGGCGGAAGTGGATTTATTACATTTAAACTTGCAGGTGGTAAAAATCCTGAATTATGTAATGTACAAATAATTGATGCAGAAACTGAAGAAGTTTTAGCAATTTATGGTAACCATATGTTTAAGGATTTAGATAGAAGTTATTCAGCAGACGGTAATTTAAAAGACTTATCTGAAGATGGATATTATTTAGCTAATATGGTTTTATATAAAGCTGATCTATCTAATTTAATTGGACGTAATGTAAAAATTAGAATTTATGACAACGCAACAGCTGACTGGGGATTATTATTCTGTGATGACTTTGTTACTTATTATGAAAATTATTCTGATATTAGTGATGAAGCAATATTAGCTACAAATTTAGCTTAAGGAGGTTTAATTGATATGAGTTTAAGACCAAAATTTCATATCACTGGTGAAAAAGGCTGGATAAATGACCCAAATGGATTAATTTATTTTAATGGATTATATCATGCCTTTTTCCAATACTATCCTCACGATACTGTTTGGGGACCAATGCACTGGGGTCATGTAGTAAGTAAGGATTTGATTCATTGGGAAAGAATGCCTATCGCGCTTTATCCTAAAATTGACACATTAGAAGATGGTTGTTTTTCTGGGTCAGCTATTGAACATAACAATAATATGTTTTTAATGTACACTGGATTTTTTGAAAATGGTGGTGGTGATAATATTCGCCAATTACAATGCTTAGCTTCTAGTATTGATGGAGTTTATTTTCAAAAACATGGTGTAGTTATCGGTGAAGATAATTTACCAGTTGAATATAGTTCGTGTGATTTTAGAGATCCTAAAGTGTGGAGGGAAAATGATACTTTCTATTTATTAGTAGCTGCTAGAAAAAAAGAAGGTAGGGGACATATTTTGTTATATAAATCACAAAATCTATTTGAGTGGGAATTTTGTGGTGATGTTTTAGAAAAAGAATCATTAGGTATTATGATTGAATGTCCTGATTATGTTAAAGAATTAAATTTATTAATTTATAGTGAACAATTTCAACCCCACGAAGGTTATACTCATCTAAATGTTCATTCTTGTAAATATGCATATGGTAATTTAGATTTTAAAGATAATAAATTTCATGTAAGTAATTCTGGAATTGTGGATTACGGATTTGACTTTTATGCTCCGCAAACATTTAATGAAAAAAACATTATGATTGGTTGGATGGATATGTGGGATCGTAATAATCCAAGTGCAAAATATGGTTTTGCTGGTTCATTAACTATTCCTAGAAAAATTTCTGTAGTAGATGGTCGTTTGCTTCAAGAACCTGTTTGGGATTATTCTAATGGAATTATAAAAAATGTGGTAAATAATATAGAAGATGAACTTAAATATGGTGCAATTAAACTTCAGATAAAACATTTAAAAGATTTAAATTTAAAACTTAGAAAAAAAGGTAATCAATACTTTAGTCTTACTTTAGATGATGATGTTTTAGTTTTTAATCGAAGTAAAGCAGGCGAAAGGATAGTTGGAGTTGAGATTGATCCTGATAGTGTAAATGGTATTAGAAGAATGCCTTTATTAAACAAAGAAGAGGTAACAATAGAAGTTGTTTCAGATGAATTTTCTTTGGAGTTTTTTGTAAATGGATTATCTGCAACATTCTTGATTTATCCAGATATTGATGCTGATAAATTACAACTAGAAATAGATTGTGAAAACTGCAAATATATGAAAAGTTTATATAAATAATGTATATAGAGCACTTATTTTTAAAGTGCTCTTTTATATATATTTTTTTTCAAAAATTAACTTGTTGTTTTATTTATATTTATAATATATAATAAAAAAAGGTGAGAAATTATGCCAGATGAAATTAGA
>CAZSIA010000020.1:0-13184 GCA_964606905.1 uncultured Anaeroplasmataceae bacterium
CATTAGTTGATAAATTATTTAAATAATATTCGGCAAGTGTTTTAGCACTATAACCATCAATACTAATTTCTTTTCCATCAAAAGTAAATTTAGGAGTATAAACTTCTGTTAAATTTTTAACTTCAATCACATAAACAAGATAATATTTATCATTAGATTTATAGATAAAAAATTCAGACTCTTCATTATTTACATATAATTTTAAACCTGCACTATCTAATAAATATAGATTATATTGTTTTTCAGTCAATTCAAGAGCGTATTTTAAATTTAAAGAATCTTCAATAACTTTATAAGATTGACTTGAACTAGTTATTTCATATGAAATAGTAAAGCCTAATAGACGTGATTGGTTTGCTGTCCCACTACTAGCAGCTACAGTATTTTGTAATTTTGCAGTTTTTCCATCTGAAGCAATAGTAACGGTTGGATCTTTACCTTCCTTTTTGTTGAAAGTAACAGATTTAATAATTACATTTTCTTTAGCTTCAATTTCGATCGAACTACCATTTCCATTAGCTGGATAAAGTCTTATTTGTGCTCCTGCCATAATATAAGAATAACTTGCACTATTATTGTTATATGATATATCGAATAAACTTGTATCAAAATCATAATAATCAGCTAAATTGTAATTACCGCTAGATAAAGAACCTTCTCCATTAACAGGACTAGTAACTGTAATACTACCACTTACCGTTTCTGATGTATTTTCTCCTTTTTCTACATCAAAAGTTAATTGAGACATAATATTAAGACGATTAAATACATCAGCAAATGTATCTTCTTTTATTATTTCATTAAATTTAGCATATAATACTACATTACCACTTACAACATTAGTATCAAAGTCCCATTTATTATTATAAGATATATCAGAATACCATCCTTCAAAAGTATATCCTTCTAAAGTTGGTGTAGTATTAGGTTTAACAATTTTATCTCCATATTTATATAAAGTATCATCACTATAATCAAATGTTGCTTCTCCAAAATTATAAGTAATCGAATAAGTTGCATCTGAAACACTTGTTGGCCAAATCATATCAACAAATTCAGGATGATCAATAAATGGATTTCTGACATTTGTAACACTTGCACAATAATCATTACGATTAGCTTCATATGTATCAACTGGGTCTAATTTATTCCAAGATGCTAAAATTTCTAAAGCACCATCTAAACCAGAATCAGAATAAATAACATTTTGAATTTTTAAATTACCAGCGTATGAATATGAACTATTTGCGCTTACTTCTTTTGAATAATGCATATATAAATATAAAATGATTCTAGCAGTATCACCTTTAACATCATCAATTGGTTCCCAATAATTACCACCAGTATAAGCAACAAGTGTTTCGTTATATTTTTTTTCAGACCCACTTGCACTTATCATATCAAAATCTGTAAATAATTTATTTCCTCTACTACTATTAATTGAACTGATTGTTGGTCTAATATGATGAATATCAGCGCCTGCTCCCGTTTCACCATAAAGTCCACCTGAAAGTGATTGAGGCCAAACGTGCTCACGATTCCATGTTGCTCCACCATCCCAATCAGCTTTAACACTAATTTTGCTATAAAAGTCCAATAAATTACTACTATTATTTGGGTCAGGGTCTGACAAAGCATTTTTATCTCTCAATTCACCATAACTAGTAAAATAAGTATGTTTTTCTTGAGAAATAGTTGCTAATTCGTTTAATAAATCATCCCCAGTTAAATTTAATGTAGATGCATAATATTCATCCAAATTATCACTAGCGACTACCACTTCTAACTTATTTAATGTGAGATTTAAAGTTAAAAGACACAATAAAGTAAGTATTAATACAAAAATTCGTTTCATTAAAATACCTCCATGGTTTTATTACATAAATATTCTATCATATTTTTTTTATAACTACTATAAATAATTATTTATAAAAAAATTAATACATTATGAAAGCGTTTAACTAAATTAAAATTTTAAATATTTGTTGAATTTAATTATTTTTCTTTTATAATTATACATGTAAATAATTTTAGAGGCTGCGGTGCAAATGAGTAATATGTGGAGGAGGTATCCTGTGAAGCTTATGAAAGGTAATCATCGCCGAACAAATAGTAAAGACATTTATTATTTGTGGGGTTATAGGAAATACTTATAACACTCCTACACATGTAGAGGCGCTAAACATATTCTAATAAAAAGTAGATTATGCGAGCGTCCTTGGGATGCTTTTTTATTTTATATATGGGAGGAATTAAATTTATGAAAAAAGTTATGTGTTTATTATGTTTATTTATTTTTAGTTTTGCTTTAACAGCATGTCAACCACAAGAGGTTTCTAATGACAAATTAGTAATTGGTATGGAATGTGGATACCAACCATTTAACTGGACAACTTCTACTGCAAGTGATTATACTTTACCTATTGAAGGTAGTAATAAATTTGTAGATGGTTTCGATGTTCAAATTGCTAAATACTTAGGTCAACAACTAAATAAAGAAGTTATTATCAAAAAAATTGAATGGGATGGATTAATCCCTGCATTACAAAGCGGTGAAATTAATATGATCTTAGCAGGTATGACAGATACAGAAGCTAGAAGAGAATCTATTGACTTTACTACTACTTATTTATCAAGTGATTTAGCTTTCTTAATCAAAACTGATAACTTACCTGAAGGAAACAGTAAAGAAAATCCTTTAAGTTATCAAGAATTATTAGAATTATTTAAAGATAAAAGTTTAATATGTCAAGCAAACGTTGTTGGAGATGGTTATATTGCTGATTACTTTGCAAATCAAGATGGTTATAATATTCACCATAACAGTCCAGCCGCAACTTACCCTTTAGCAGCATATGATGTTAAAAGTGGTGCTGCATTTGCAATGCCTGCAGAACTACCAGTAATTGAGGCAATGACAAACTTAGGAGGATTAAGTGTTCTATATGTTGATTATTCATTCTTAAGTGCTGATGATTTAAACGGATTAACTGTATCAATCGGTATTAAAAAAGGTAATACTGAATTGTGCGAAGCTTTAAACGAAGCATTAAATAAATTATCTATTGAGCAAAAAGCATTATGGATGGGAGAAGCTGCAACTCGTTCAGCTAGTAATGCATAATGATAAGTTTTGAAAAACTATTAAGAGTATTTAATGAAAATTTTGATTATATCTTCTACGGACTACTAACAACGTTAATTTTAGCTGTATTTGGTACTATTGTTGGATTAATTTTAGGTATTTTCTTAGCCTATGGTAAAAATATAACTGTCAAAAATACAGACTCATGCATAATTAAAGTCATTAAAAAAATCACACTTTATTTTTGCAAAATATACTCTACCGTACTACGTGGCACACCAATGATGGTACAAGCTTTAATCTTTAAGTACGCTTGCCAAGCAATTGGACTTTACTGGGAAATGGTTAAATTCCCACCTGAAATAAGTAATGTAATAAACGGATGGTTATGCGCAGGATTAATCGTTATTACATTAAATACTACTGCTTATATGGGAGAAATAATCCAATCAGGACTAAACGGTGTTGACGCCGGTCAAACTGAAGGTGCCCTATCATTAGGTATGTCAAAAACACAGGCATCATTACTTATAATTTTGCCACAAGCAATTAGAAACGCACTTCCTACAATTGGAAACGAATTAATTGTTAATATTAAAGATTCATCTGTATTAAATATTATTGCAGTTGCAGAACTATTCTATCAATTTAAAGATATCGCAACTACAAATTATGCATTCTTAGAATGTTATTTATTAATTGCTGCAATCTATTTAGTTTTAACAATTATTTCTTCTATTATTATTAAATTAATTGAAAAGAAATTAGATGGAATTAAAGTAAATTTAAATTTCATCAAAAACAAGGAGGAATTTTAAAATGAATAACGTTATTTTAAAAGCCTCAAATATCGCTAAATTTTTTGGTAAAAACAAAGTCTTAAAAGATATTTCATTAGAAGTAAAAAAAGGTGATGTTATAAGCATTATTGGTTCTAGTGGTAGTGGAAAGTCAACATTATTAAGATGTCTTAACTTATTAGAAACTCCAACAAGAGGAACATTACAATTTAATGAAACAAAATACTTCTACATTCCATATTGTAAAAATGATTTTGTAGATTATGAAGCATATCATAAAGCATTATTTTTTTATGAAGAAGAATTGATTAGAACAGAGGATGAGGTAGCAATTTGGTCAAATAAACTAATTGAAGAAAAAAATGCTGAATATAAAATTTTACTTAAAAAAGCAAAAAAAGAATATATAAAAGTAAGAAAAAATCCTGTATTAAAAAAAGATTTCTTTAATGAACAAGCTTACTTAGAAGCTACTTCTAAATACCCTTCTTCTATAATTTCAAACAAAGAATTATATCAAATAAGAACAAAACTAGTAATGGTGTTTCAAAGCTTCAATCTATTTGATAATATGAACGTTTTAGAAAATTGTATTCTAGCTCAAACAAAAGTATTAAAACGTCCATATAATGAAGCAAAAGAAATAGCAATTAAACACTTAACAAGTGTAAACATGCAAGATAGAATGAATTACAGAATTAAAGAATTGTCAGGAGGACAAAAACAACGTGTAGCTATTGCTAGAGCATTATGCATGAATCCTGATATAATATTATTTGATGAACCTACAAGTGCTCTTGACCCAGAAATGGTTGGAGAAGTTTTAAATGTTATGAAAAAACTTGCCAATGATGGAATAACTATGATAGTTGTTACACACGAAATGGACTTTGCCAAGGATGTTTCAAACAGAGTAATTTTCATGGATAATGGTTATATTTGTGAACAAGGTACTCCGGAGGAAATATTTAACAATCCAAAACAAGAAAGAACAAAAGAATTCTTAAAACGATACTTAGGATAATTAATAAAGCGGAAAATAGCAATTATGGCTAAATTCCGCTTTTTTTATTATATTAGTTCTTCTACAAAATAAGCACGAGAATGAGCTTCAAATCCATTTTCATCAATAACAGTAATACGAATATATTGATGCATATTTATATTGTTTTTACATTCATTTAAATATGAATTAATATCAAATTCTGCTTCTGTTAAATCTTTACCATTAATAAATTTAGTGTAACGACGATCAGTAGTTAACTCTATTGATTTTACTTTACTAGTTTTAACATGAACAACACCATCTAAAATATAAAGTTCTAGTATTTCAGGATTAGTTGTTGAATAAAAATCACCAACTTCTAATGCATTGAAAATTGTTTCATATTTTAAATCATTAGCTTTAACTACTACCCATCCACCAAAACAATCATTAATATGATGAGCATCATCAGTAGCTAAAGGAAATACTCTTTCACCTTTTCTTAATAAATAATCAATTGGATCAATGGTATCTTTGTATCCTGCATTAACGCAACCAGTATTATGCCATTCAACACCCCATAAACCTTTTAAATCAAAATAATCTTCCAGTGTTTGAAGTGACCACACAGGATGATTATAAGAAACTAAGCAACCTTCTTCTTTTGCTTTTTTGATAATGTCATTAACACATTCTGAAGAATAATGGCGATTATATTGAACTTTCCTTTGTTCATCTGTTATATATTCATAAGAATGATTTAACCACATCCATTTTATATCAAAAGTATTAAAACAACTACACAATGGTTCTTTGGAATAGATATTTAAATGATAACATTTTATGTATTCAAATGAAGCATATTTTAATTCATTCATACAAATTTCAGTTGATGTAATAGCTAAAAAATTTTCATCAGTTAACTCAGTGTGTGGAACCATAATCTCATGATCAGTAAACGCAACAATTGAATATCCTTTTTCTAAAAAAGCTTTTTTTGTCTCTTCTACTGTCATATTTCCATCAGAAATATTTGTATGCATATGTAAATTAGCTTTATAAAATTTTCCTTCTTTCGGTAATAAATATTTGATCATGTTAACCTCCAAAATTAAATAAAATAATGAAGTAGTATCTTTAACTTACTCCATTATTATTTTACTTTATTTAATTAATAAATTCTATATTTTTAATTAGTTTTTTCTACTAATAGTATTAATTTCAAATGAAAATTGATTTTCACTGCGGTAGTATTGATTTCTAATAGTTGAATAATATCTGAATTCAACATTCTTTCCACCGTTAGAAAAATATAAGAAAGCTACTAAACCTACACCACCATCATATGCTAAATCAGTTCTTTGTGGGTCAATCAAAATTTCTGAAACCATATTTCCATTAATTCCAGCAGTTTGAACAACCGTCAAATATTCATCATCGATATGACCATATAAACCTAGTACAATGTTAGAATGCTTACTAGTAAATTTTTCCCATTGTGAAGTTCCGCCATTACCATTTACAACGCTGTCATATCTTGTGCCATCAGCATTAAGATTTGCATGAGTAGTAACTATTACATTGTGATAAGGATGTGCTTCCACTACACTATTTGCCCAATCTAGTACTTCATCTGAAGGTAAATAATCAAGATTTAATACTAAGTAATCCAAATCACCTGCACTAAATTCAACAACTGTATTTAATGAAGATAAAAAACTTGATTTATATTGTTTTCTATAAATTGATGAGTTACCAAAAAATTTAAGATAACCACTTTTACCATCGTGATTTCCTCTGATTAGTGAATATCTTACTTTTCCATCTAATTTAGAAATAGCATCATAAACACATTCCCATTCACCAATTGAATCACCTTCAGTCATATCTCCTAAAGTGAAAACATGAGCAATCTTTTTACTTTCGATATTATTTATAATATAATCATAAATCGTATCAACTTTTTCTGGATATTTAAAAGTAACATTTTGAATATCTCCTACAACCGCAAAAGAATAGTCATAATTTTCAGGTTCATTTACTGAATTAAGCCATTCAGAACCACTACTTAATTTTGTAATATCTTCAGTTTTAGATAATAAATTATCTGAAGCAAAATTTGAATTTATATTAAAAGTAAAACATAAAATTGAAAAAATAGCAACTGAACTAAAAAGTATAATATTAAATATTTTCTTCATAATTACCTCCTATTCTTCTACTGTATATACTATATTTCCAAAGAATGAAATAGTAGTATCAGTAAATGTCCAAATTGAAGTATCATATCCACTTAAATCGGCATTAGCTTTTAACAAAGAGTAAGTTTCAAATTGAGCAGATGTACTACAAGTAGATGCAGCAACTGTACCATTAGAATCAAAACATACATTTTCAATGCCAGTATCATTAATAATTGCATAACAGTTTTTAACATATCCTGTCCAACCACCAGCCTTACCAACAATTGATCCTTGATTTGGAGGAAGAGTTTGACCGTCACCTAATCTAACATTTACAATACAATTTCTAATTTCACTAGGTTTATCTTTCGATAATTGATTATCCGCAAATGTTGCAACTACACCATTATAAGTTGAAGTATAAGTTGATGTAGTAAGTACAAAATCAACATATAAGTTCTCAATTATACCACGGTTAATATTAATTAATGCATTTTGAGTAGTTAAAGTATGACCAATAATATTAATAAATGCAATATTATGGATATAACCTTCGTTATAGTCAAAGATAGCATGTCCTGCCCAACCTCCAGGCATCTTACCATTACGAAGTGCATAACCACAACCATCTAATTCACCAGTAAATTTACTTGTTAGTGTTGCATGAGCTCCATTTGTAATCCATGCACCATTGAAATCAATATCATTTGATAATTTGTATTTTCCATCTGGATTTGCAGGAATTAATGTATACCAATCCTCTATAGTTGAAATATAAATATATTCATCTTGAGTAACATCAATAACAACTATATTGTCATTAAATCTAATTTGCGCATTCGTAAATTCCCAATTGTCATTAAATGTTGAATAATCTTCACCAGACTTAGTAATATCTGAATAAACAGAATATTGATTACAGCTATTATCTTTTATTAAATCTATTAAACCAGTTGAAGTTTCCATAACTGCAACATCAACTATATCAATTGCGTTAGTAATTGCATATGAATTTGTTATAACTGAATTTTCACCAAACTTACCAACAAGTGAACCATAGAATGCAGGAGTATTTGTTAATCCATCTGCTAAATTCAAATTAACGATTGTTGAAGATATTGTTCCACTTGAAGCATCAGCTGCAACAATACCAGCATAATCATATGATTGTCCATCAGAATTAATAACAAAATCAATAAATACATTATCAATAACACCTGTATTTTCTTTAACTAATCCAGCCATTTCTCCATTTGAAGGACCTGTTAAATTAACAAAGGCAATGTTTGAAATTTTACCACTGTTTTTAGTAAAGATATTATTTTGATTCATAACTGCATTAGATATAATATATCCCATACCATCAATTTCACCAGAAAACTCTATATTGTTTTGTTCAAAAGTAATTGCTTTTCCATTAAAATCGATATCTTTAGCTAATCTAAATTTACCACTTGGATTGTTTTGAATTTGTTTTACAAAATCATCTGCAGTTGATAGATATACATAATAATCATCTTCTTGTAATGTATAGACTACATTATCACCAAAGATAATCTTATCATCTTCAAATCTCCATATTGATGAATCATACATAGAAACATCTGCTTCGCCTTTTAATTGTGTGTAAGTTTGATATTGTTTAGAACCTGCTTTTTTAAATTGATTAATAATTCCATCCGCAGCTTCTTCTGCACAAATATCTAAAACACCAGTGTTATGAACGATTGAATAACAATTTATAACTTGTCCATGCCAGTTACTTGCTCTACCAACAATAGAACCATAGAATGTAGGAGCAACTTCTAATTCATCTGCTAAACGAATATTAGTAATACAATTTCTCATTTCACCTATGCCTGCATAACCAGCAATTACACCAGCGAATCCATATTCTCTACCATCTGTTCTAATTACAAAATCAACATAAACATTTTCAATTAAGCCTTTATTATCGCTTATAATTGCAGAATTTGTACAGACATTAGTACCAATTAAATTAATGAATGATATATTTTTGAAAGTACCAGATAAGTTTCCAATCAATGAATGACCTGCCCAACTACCTGGTAAAACAGCATTCATAATTGAATAACCATCACCATCAAAAACACCAGAAAAATTATCTAAAAGAGTATAATTCGAAGCTCCTGTCAAATATTGACCATTAAAATCGATATTATTACCTAATTTAAAATTATAACCAGGATCTGATGGAAGTAATGTTAAGAATTCTTCGACAGTTGTAATTAAATAATAATCAGGTTTAATAGTGATTTCAGTAAAAACTTCACATGAGTCATTAATTAGTATAGTTAATGTAGCTGTTCCATCTTTTATAAATGTTAAATATCCATCTTCATCTACTGTAAAAATTGATTCATCACTAGATTTATATTTAGTAATAACATAATCTTCAGTTTCTTCACCATATAAATATACAGTAAAATTAACTTTAGAATTTAAATCATCTTTTGTAAATAAATAATTATCATCAATCGCAACAGAAATTTCAGGTTCTACTTTTAATACTATTTCACCATTAAATAATAAATTATCATCTGTAAATGACCAAATAGTATCATCTAATCCATTATTTCCTTTTAATTCATTAATAAATGAATGAACTGAATTATAAGAAACACCTGAATTATCTGCAATTGAATTTTCCCATGAACCATATTTATATTCATTACCAACTTCTCTTAGATAAGTATGATTAATAATTGCATAAGAATTATATACTTTTGCATTATTATTTGCATCTACAATACCAGCGAATGAACCATATCCCTCTAAAGAAACACCTTTATTAACATTTGCATTTAAAATAACGTTTTTAATTGTTCCACCTGTTAGAGTACCAATTAATACACCACCACTTTTATTTGCAGCATCAATTGATCCATCACAAGGAATAACGGCATCAACAAAAATGTTTTCAAGCAATCCACCATCATTTAGAAAACCAAATAAACCTGTACTAAAAGCATTAGAATCAGCACATGTAAGATTAACAAATGATAGATTCTTAACTGTACCGTTTACATACCCAATCCAACTTCTATTCCATCCACCAGCTAATTTAGCATTAACAACAGAATGACCATTACCATCAATAACTGCTCCTGCTGCTAAGGTATCAATTAAAGGTGTATAATCAGATTTAGAAAGCCAACCATTTACTTCAATATCATTTATTAATACATATTTACTAGTTCCATCAATAGTTTTAAAATCACCAAGATTAGCTATAGCTTTATAGCCTAACCCTGCATAGTCAATAGCGTAAACATTTATTTTATTATATTCAACACCATTTACTTTCACAGTTATTTCTGCAAGGCCATCTGCACCATCAGAAATTTTTAAAGTCAATCCATCAACGATAATTAAATTTGTATTTGAAGAAACTAATTCAATTTCAACATCATTTGTAACATTTGTATCTTTATTAAACACAGATACTTCTACAGCAGTGCTTTCTGCATCACTACCAGGTAAATGAACTAATCTTTCAGAAACAGAACCAACTTCAACTGTTAATAAGGCAGTAGTAAAATAAGCGTATAAAACGTGTGCTTCGCCATTTTCAACAGTACTAATACTATCAATTAATTTACCAGCGCCGTTTTCCTCAGTATACCAGCCTACAAATTCACAGTCGCTTGGAATATTTATGTCAGGAAAATTTCCATATAATTCAGCAAATCTAGGTGTAATACTTCCAACGACTTCACCATTTACATTAAGTGAAACATTAACTATAGCACCAATAAAACTTGCTGTAACATTTAAGTCTTCTGTAATATTTTCAATTAAAGCTTTATTATTTACTACTGAAACTTCTTCACCATTTACTTTAAGCGAAGATAATTCATAATATTTTTCTGGTGAAATTGTTAATTCAACAGATCCACCTTCCTTGATATTTGATACATCTGCAGTAATGCTACCACCAGTAACATTAGGTAAAAAAACATCATAATTTTTTACTTCATCCTGAGGATTACCACAAGCTAAAGGAATACATAATAAAGCTAATAAAACCAACAAAACATAAAATGTTTTTAATAATTTTTTCACCACGATTATCACCCTTTCTTTTATTTTAATATACTTTCTTTTGTGTCAAATTATTTTAATATACTTTCTTTTGTGTCAAAATCAAATAAAGAGAATTTTTCAACATCAAATTCTAAAGAAATCATATCTCCAATTTTAAATATACGGTTCGTATCATCTTGAATAATAAAATCCGTCCCATCGATTTCTACAAAAATATTTCTTTGATAACCTAATTCTTCGATATGAACAATTTCAAATTTAGTTAAATCATTATTTTCCACTATTTTTACATTATTTGGTCTAATACCAACATAAATCATTTCTTTATTATAATTATTTAATTTATCCTTAGGTAAAGTTAAATTAAACGCTTCAATGATGTTATTATTTAATTTACTTAAAATAATATTCATCTTTGGTAAGCCCATGAATGTAGCGACAAAAATGTTTTTAGGATTATTAAATATTTCTTCAGGAGTACCAATTTGCTGAACTTTACCTTCTCCTAAAACAACAATTCGATCAGCCATTGTCATCGCTTCATTTTGGTCATGAGTTACATAAATCATTGTTGTTTGTAATTTCTTTTGTAAACGAACAATTTCATTTTTAATTTTTCCACGTAATTTAGCATCTAAATTACTTAAAGGTTCATCTAATAGGAATACTTTTGGTTCACGAACAATTGCTCTACATAAAGCAACTCTTTGTCTTTGTCCACCAGATAATGTCATAGGTTTACGATGAAGATAGTCAGTTAACCCCATTTGTTCTGCAGCAGTTCTAACTCTTCTATCAATTTCTACTTTATCCATTTTTCTAGAAACTAAGCCAAAAGCAATGTTATCGTAAACAGTCATTGTTGGATATAAAGCATAGTTTTGAAATACCATTGCAATATCACGGTCTTTAGGTAAAATAGCATTAGATAAAACGCCATCAATCCATAATTCACCATACGTTATATCTTCTAATCCAGCAATCATACGTAAAAGAGTTGATTTACCACAACCACTAGGACCTACAAACACCATTAATTCTTTATCATAAATATCAATTGACACTTCGTTAACTGCAATGACTTTTTTATCATAAACCTTAATGATATCTTTCAATATTATTTTTTTATCCATGATTAGAATTCCCCTTTCATTAAAGTAAGAATATGTGAATATCGATACCTTAACATTTTTAATCTTCTTAAAGAATAATAAAAATCACTTTCTTTATTACGATAATGCCAAATCGAATCATATTCATCAATGATTCGATTAATATCACTTACTAATTTCTCGATGGTTTCGATATCACAATCAATATTTCTAAGTCTTAAATATGCTTTATTTGCATCTAAAGCATGTCTTAAAAGCTTATAAGTAAACATAACTTCTTTACAATAATAGTTATCAGAAACATTATTAAACTCTTCTAACCATTTATTTAAAAAAGCTTCTGTTTTAATACATTCATTATAATTTAACACTTCATTTAGATTAAACAAAGCAGTACAATCCGAATAAGATTTAATATCATAATTAATTCCATCCATTTGATGTGTATATAACATTGTAAATAGCTTAGTAAATGTTACTTTAGGATCATCTTGATAATTTACATAACGACCTAATTCTATTACACTATTAGCTAATTTTGTTTTATAAACATTATTATCTAAATATTTATTAATTTCAATATCATTAACGCCTTCTAAATTCCAAGCATAACAAGCTCCGTAGACATAACATAATAAGTTCGTTGGAATTTGTGAATAAGCTCCACCATCATTCCAATCGGTAATCATCATTCCACAAGCACCATATTTTTTACCAAAATAAGCAGTTTCACGATAATTAATCATCATATTATCCATTCTACCTGAAATATTATTACAACAACTTGTACCACAACAAGCAATAAAATCTTTATTATTTAATTTATAAAATGAACAATTTTCATCATTAAATTGTCCAGCTTCATATCCCCATTCTAAAAACTTAGCGTCTAATTTTGTTAATAGTTCAGGATATAATTTAACTACATCTCCCCACATCCAAGGAGTCAAC
>CAZSIA010000021.1:0-12940 GCA_964606905.1 uncultured Anaeroplasmataceae bacterium
CACTCCTTATCTAGGAATTTTAAAACATCATTATAAATAATATCTATTGTATTTTCAATATTATTTAAATCAACCTCATAAAAGTGAGTTTTCATTTGATGTCTAAACCATGTCATTTGACGTTTAGCTAAATGTCTTGAATTTTTTTGAATTTCAGTTATCACTTCATTCATGCTAGTTTCACCTTTAAAATACGGAATCCATTCTTGATATCCAATTGCATGAGGAGTAATATTTTCTTCATAAAGCTTTTTAACTTCATCAAATAAGCCTTCATCAATCATTTGTATAACTCTTTGATTAATTCTTTCATAAAGTAATTTCCGATTTAGGTTTAAATAAATAATATAAGGGTCATATAACAACTCATCTTTTTTATTTTTCTCGCTCATTGGTTCATCTACACTAACCGCATAAAGTGCTCTTAAAACACGTTTACGATTGTTAGGATGAATAGTTTTTGTCATCCTTGGATCTTTTTGAAGTAATAATTCATACAGTTCTTCATTTGAATACTTTTCATATTCTTTTTCGAAAGAAAAATCTCTTTTAGGAGCATCAAATTCATAATTACTAATTGCCGCTTTAATATATAATCCAGTACCACCAACAATTAGTGGTATTTCAAGTTCATCCATTAGTCTCCGTGCTTCTTTTTGAAAATCACAAACAGAATATGTTTCAGTAGGATTTAAAATATCAATTAAATGATGTTTGATTCCTTGAGCCTCCAATGGAGTTACTTTTGCACTTCCAATATCTAACCCACGATAAACTTGCACACTATCTCCACTGATAATCTCTGTATTTAATCTTTTTGCCAGTTCAATTCCTATTTTTGTTTTCCCAACCGCTGTCGGTCCAAGTACAATAATTACCTTTTTCATTAAACTACTCGCTTAAACATTTTTTCAATTTCATAGGTACTAATCTTAACAAAAACAGGACGTCCATGTGGACAATTATATGGATTTTCACACAAATCTAGGTCTCTCATTAAAGTGAACACTGCCTCTTGTGAAACAAATTGATTAGCTTTAATACTTGCTTTACAAGCTACTTGTTTGGCTAGAGAGTCCCTTAAAATAGATAGATCAAATTCATTTCTTTCTAGTAAAAAGTAAATGATCTTTTCAATCATTACTTCAGGGGCATCAGCCTTAATCCAAACTGGTATTTCACGAACAAAGAAACTATTAATTCCACTTGCTTCTAAAAATAATCCAGCATCTTTAAGTAAAGATAAATTGTTAGTCAAGGTAAGGGCTTCCTCTTTTTTCAATTCTATATTAAACGGAATCAAAAGCGGGATTCTTTCTTTTGGCGGATTAGCTAATACTTTTAAATAATATTCATAATTAATTCTTTCTTGAGCAGCATGTTGGTCAACTAAATATAAACCTTCTTCATTTTGGAATAATAAATATGTCCCTGATAATTGACCAATGTATTCAAGATAAGGTAGTTTTTGTTTTTTATCTTCTTTTACATCAATAGGTTTATCTTCTTTTACATCAATAGGTTTCTCAACGCTTTTATTTGGTTTATAAACCTCTTTAACTTCTTCCTGTAATATAACTGTATCAACAACAGTTTCTTTTTCATCATCAAGACGCAAATACTCATCAAAATTTAATGGAACTATTTCATCTTTAGTAGCAGTTGGTTTTACTTCTGGAATAATTTGAATTTTTCTAATTCCTTCAATAATTGCATCTTTAACTAAACTATAAACATTATCTTCTGTCGAAAATTTAACATCCATTTTTTGCGGATGAACATTAACATCAATCAAAAGGGAATCAATATCAATTTCAACTAAGCAAATCGGATAACGTAAAGGTGCTACATAATTTTTATATGCATCACAAACCGCATTAGAAACAATGTTTGATTTTACATACCTACCATTAACAACTAAAGTAATATCATTTTTTCTACTACGAGTAATAGTTGGATTAGTAGCAGTAATCTTAACACTTACACCATCATAAGATTTTTCGCTTTTTATTAAATTTTTAGCAACATTCATCCCATAAACTATCGCAAACAAACCAACCACATCATCAACTCCACTAGTAGTTAACAATGTTTGATTATTGTTTGTTAATGTAAACCTTATCTTACGATTAGCTAAAGCAAATTTGTCTATTAATTCGCATATCTGAGCCAAAATTGTATTTGGACTCTTTAAATATTTCAAACGCGCAGGTGTGTTATAAAACAAATTAGAAACAATAATTCTTGTCCCGTTATTTGTCGCAACCGCTTCTTTACTAATCATCTTTCCAGCTTTTAAAACTACTTTAAATCCTTCTTCGCTTTCCCTTTCTTTTGTTATTAGTTCAAGTAAAGAAACACTAGCGATACTAGGTAAAGCCTCACCTCGGAAACCTAAAGTGTTAATACTAGCTAAATCATAAGCAGATTTAATTTTGCTAGTAGCATGACGATTAAAAGCCATAACTGCATCTGAAGGATCCATACCACAACCATTATCAATTATTTCAATTTTATTAATACCACTTTCAACTAAATGAATTGTGATATTCGTAGCATGAGCGTCAATTGCATTTTCAACTAACTCTTTTACTACTGATAATGGTCCTTCAACTACTTCACCAGCAGCAATCATATTCGCAACATGCTCACTCAACTGCATGATCTTAGCCATATTTTCACTTCCTATTCTTCAATCATCTGTTTTAATTTTACAATAATATTTAACGCTTCAATTGGTGTTAAATTATTAACATCAATCATATTTAATTGTTCTATAACTTCATCATTAACAGTTACTACATTTTCTTCTTCAGGGAAATCTTCTTCAAAATTAAACAACGTCAAATCAATATTATGAGCATGGTTTTCTGTTTCTAATTTTTCTAAGATATCTTTACTTCTAGAAATTAATGATTTTGGTAATTTTGCTAAAGCAGCAACATTAATACCATAAGATTTATCGACTGGTCCATCTTTAACCTTGTGTAAGAAAATAATTTTACCAGATTCATCCTTAGCAGAAACATGAATATTTTTAAGTCTTGATAAACTTTCTTCAAGACGAACTAATTCATGATAATGAGTTGAAAATAGTGTTGTACAACCAATTTTTTCATGTACATATTCAACTATTGCTTGAGCTAAAGCTAAACCATCAAAAGTAGCTGTTCCTCTACCAATCTCATCGAATAAAATCAAACTGTTCTTAGTTGCATTTGCTAATGCGTAATTTGCTTCCTGCATTTCAACCATAAATGTTGATGCTCCACCAATCAAATCATCACTAGCACCAATACGTGTAAATATTTGATCGTATATTGGCATTTGTGCTTTACTTGCAGGAACATAAGAACCAATTTGTGCCATAATAGCAATTAACGCCAACATTCTCATATAAGTTGATTTACCACTCATATTTGGTCCGGTAATCAATAAAGTATTATAATGATTAACTATAACATCATTTACAACATAATCAGCACCTAAGACATTTTCAACTACAGGGTGACGTCCATCAATAATTGTAACGTCTTGATTAAACGAAAAGGTAGGTCTAACATAATTATATTTTAATGCTAAATTAGCAAATGAAATCAAACAATCTATTTCACTAATTCGATCAGCAAGCATTTGAACTCTTTTTATATATGAAGCACAAACTTCTTTTAAATTTACAAACAGTTCATATTCTAATTGAACAATCTTGTCGCTAGCGCTTAATACCTTTGCCTCATATTCTTTAAGTTCAGGAGTAATAAATCTTTCAGCATTAGCTAATGTTTGTTTTCTTTCATATGCTTCTAACATAGGACTATTAATAAATGATTTAGAGACTTCTATATAATATCCAAAAACATTATTAAATCCAACCTTAAGAGTTCTAATACCTGTTTTTTCACGTTCTGAGATTTCATATTGTAAAATCCAATCGCGCGAATTATTTTTGATATTTGTAAGTTCTAATAAATCTTCATTATATTCAGGTTTAAACATTCCACCTTCTTTAATTGTAAGAGGCGGGTTTTCAATCAATGCACTTTCTAATAAATCATACAATTCACCAATTGAATCAATTTGGCTATTTAATTCAAGCAATCTTTCATTATTAGTATCACTTAACAATTTCTTTAAATTTGGAATATTTGATAAACTTCTTCTCAATTGTGCTAAATCCTTAGCGTTACAATTACCACACGAAATTCTTCCAACTATTCTTTCTAAATCATAAACAGTCTTTAAACATTCTTCAATATCCTTTTTTAATAAATAGTCATTCAAAAAAATTGTAGTATAGTCTAAACGCTTATTAATTTCATTTTTATCAATTAATGGATATTCCACCCATTTACGCATCATACGCGAACCCATTGCAGTATGACATCTATCTAAAAGTGATAAAAGAGAACCATTTTTTTGACCTAAACGCAATGTTTCAGTAATTTCTAAATTACGTTTTGAATGAATATCAATCTTTAAAAACTCTTTACGTTCATAACGAACAACAGTCTTTAAATGAACTAATTTTTCTCTTTGTGTTTTAATAATATAATTAATTAACAAAGCAAAAGTTAAAATCTCATTTTTATTCGCCAAATCAATAGTTAAAGAACTTAAATAACTAGGCAATTCCCAATCTTCTTCATTAGAAATTAAAATTTGATAATTTTTAACTAATAAATCAACAATCTTTTTATTAAATTTACTACTTACAACAACTTCTTTAATATGTAAGTTTAAAATTTCATCAACAAGTTCTGTTTGATTTGCTAGGATTGTTAAATAAGAATCACCTGTAGTAACATCAACATAAGTAAAGATATAATTATTACCTTCTTCTTTTATAGAAGCTATATAATTATTTTCTTTATTAGACGAACTTCCTAAAACACAAGTACCTGGTGTTAATATTTTAACTACATCTCTTTTTACTATCCCTTTCGTAGCTTTAGCATCTTCAACCTGTTCTACAATTGCAATTTTATAACCCTTTTCAACAAGTTTAGTTGCATACCCTTCATAAGAATGAAAAGGAATACCACACATTGGCACTCGACTCTTTTGCCCACAATCTTTTCCTGTCAATTGAATTTCAAGTTCCCTAGAAGCAACAACCGCATCATCAAAAAACATCTCATAAAAATCACCTAAGCGAAAAAAGACTATAACGTCTGTATAGTCTTTTTTTATTTCTAAATATTGTTGCATCATCGGTGTGAATTTCTTCAAATCATAACCTTCAAGGTTCATTTATATCACCCTTTTATATAATACTATTTAATCAAATCGTTTTTATTGTGTAAAACTTGCAATAATTCCTTTAACCCAATCAACAATTGCTTGAATCCATCCTGTAACAGTAACACGAGCTATTCCTTCAGGTCCCATAACTGGAATGTATTTTGCAGAATTTGTATCGATGAAATTAGCGAATTCGCCAGTAATAATATCTAAATCAATAAGTGTAGTAATTGTGAATGCTGCTAAAACTAATAAGATAGCAATTAAAATGATTGTTTTAACCACATTCCAGAATGCTCTTCTTTTAGCTTTATTGTAAATAGCCATATCATTTTTAGCACGAACTCTTTCTAACTTTTCTTTCTTCTTAGCTAATTTTTTAAGTTTCTTTTCTTCCTTACGAATTATTTTCTTATTTTCAGGACTAACTTCAATTGTAGAAGCAGTATTCATTTCTTCTTTGACTAATTGAACTTTTTCTTCTGGAGTCATTGTATCAAATGTAGAATCAACAACAACAGGAGAAACTTCTTCAACTACTTGTGGTGTTTCTTCAACAACTTCTTCTTCAGCCAAAGTTTCTTCCTCAACAACTGGAGTTTCAACAACTATTGGAGTAACTTCTTCTACAACTGTTTTTTCAGCTGCAGGATTTACTATAATTGTTTTTTCGCCTTGAGGATAATTAACAGTGATATTAATTGGTGCTGGTGTTGGATTAACGTTAATACTATGTTTGATTATTTCTTCTAATTGAGAAATACGCTTTTCGTACATTTCAATCATAGCATTGAAACGTTTATTTTCTAATTCTTCATTAGCAGCATCTTTTGCCTCTTTTTCTTCAAGTAAACGAACAATAGCGGCTAATAATTGATCGTTATATGCTGGTGCTGGTTCTTCTTCAACTACTTCTTCAACGATTTCAGTTGTATTTTCTTCAGCTACTTCAGGAGCTGACTCTTCTTCAACTGCTTCAGGAGCTGGTTCTTCTTCAACTACTTCTTCTACAACTTCAGGAGCTGATTCTTCTTCAACAACTTCTTCAACGACTTCTTCAACGACTTCTTCAACTTCAGAAGCTACTTCTGGAACTACTTCAACAGGTACTTCAACAACTGGAGCTTCTGCTAAAGAATCATCTTCTTCATCAAAAACATTAACTTCACGTAAATAATCTTTAGAGAACTTGAATTCAGCAATTTCAGGTAAAGTAGCTAATTCAATTCTTGGTTTACGTACAGCTTTTGAAGATGTATCAATACGATTCATAATGAATTCGATAATGTCATCTTTTTTCATTTCTGTGCTAGCTTTTATTCCATTCACCTTAGCAAAACGTTGTAATGAAATAGCGCTCATTTTCTTTAATTGAGCTTCAGTATTTTCATCAGCTTTTCCTTGACGACGTAAGCCATCTAATACAATAGCTACTAATTCTTCTTTCTTTAAACGTTTAGGAACGTTGATATCATATTTAGCTGCTATATTTCTAATGTCAGCTACAGTAGAACATTTCTTTAAAGTAGTTTTGAAATCTTCATAACTCATACCATCAAAGTTATATTCATAATCAAAGAATGCTCCATCACTTTCAGTCATAAATTCTTTAAAACTTTCAATAGTACTTTCTGGAGTTTTTAATTTCAATAAATCATCTAAATGTTTATCTAAAAATCCCACTTCATTAGCATTCAATAATAACAGTAGGTAAAATGTTCTTTTAAAACGAACAGCTTCTTTTTCAGCATCAAAAACATCTGCGTTACTTGTTGCTAAAACATTCCAAAAATTAACTAATTGGTATTCAGAAAATTTTTCATACCAATTTAGACGATACATAAATTCATCTGATAAAACTAAATCTTTTGCCATTTTTACATAGTCATTTAAAACTAAACGTAAGGCTCCAATTCTAAGCTCACGTGGTAAACTAGTATTTTCAACTAAATAAGCAGCAACTCTCTTGCTATCTTTAGAAACTAACTTATCTAAAACCTTATTTAAATCTCTTACTTTGTGTGAAACTACTAGTATATTTTCATCAATTTTTAATTTCATTTTTACACCTCTCGATTCAAATCTAATTATAGTTTATAATATTTAAAATATTATTTCAACAAAAAAAGTGGAATTATTGACAAAATTTATTATTTTTTTGAAATTATGACAAATTAACGCATAATTAAGCCCTTATATACTTATTATTCTTATTTTTCGTTATTTGATACAATAAATGGAAAAAAGCATCTTTTAAAAGCAAAAAAGACGCTTAATTATATAAACTTTAACCTAAAAAATTCTCATTAATATCCATATCAAGAGTATCTATTTCTTCTTCCCAGTTTTCTGTTTCCTTAAAAACTGTTACTTTCATTTTTGTTTCGCCAATTATTTCAGCTATGATTTCAAAAGTGATATCCACTTGTACAATATCATCCATAATTTTAGCGTTTGTCACCGTTGGATGTTGAATAATTCTAGCTAAAATATCATCTGTATTTTCTAAATAATCTTTTACAACAGTTTTAGTTGTAATTTCTTTTTTATATGATATCGTTTCACGAATAATATCTGTTTTAGTATTATTATTTGTTGAAAACCAAATATTAACTTCAAATTCTCCATCTAACTTAACAACTTCATTAATCTTTGACGCTTCAAATTCGTGATTAATAATCCAACAACCCAAAATACTATAAGGTTTCTCTTTAGTTTTAACTTTTTCAACTAAATTAAATACTTTTTTTCCTTTAGCAACTACGGCACGCGTTACAATTTCGCGTATTTCATTCATTTACAATTACCTCCTAGTATAATATATGATTTAAAGGTCAAATAGTAACAAGGAGAAAAAATAAAACTGATTGCAAAATACAACCAGTTCTAGTCATTTATCACCTTATTTATTTCTCCTTCAATAATCTTAATAACTGTATTAATTAATTCTTTCACTTCACTTTTAGCATTTAAATATGAAGATATTAACACGTCATTTTCAAATGAACAAATAATATTATCATATTCTTTTTTATATGCTAAATATGCATTTTCTAAGCCTAACTCACGCGCGTTTACGGCTTGTTTTTCAACTTCATGTAGGTGAGTTAAAATTTCATTAATTTCCTTTTTTTCTAACACTAACTTTTCAAGTCTTTTAAAATCAATAACTTCATCGCTCGTTAAGATTTCATCAATCAATACATTAAGTGCACTACTCATCAACTTGTTCACCATTCATAAACCAAGTCTTAGCCTCAGTAATCTTGACATTTACAATATCACCGACTTTTGCATTTATCGGTTTAAAGTTTACAACCTTACGATGTTCAGAATAACCAGTCATATATTCAGGATTATTTTTTGACACACCATCTACTAAAACCTTTACAACTTGACCTAAAAATCTTTGATGACCTTTCAAATACCCTTCGTTTGTCTTTTCAACTAAAATATTAAGTCTTTGATGTTTTTCATCTTCTGTCAATAAGTTTTCATAAGTTGCGGCTGGTGTCCCTTCTCGAGGTGAGTAGATAAAAGTAAATGCTCCTTCAAATTCAACCTCTTCGACTAAATCTAGGGTATGTTGAAATTGTTCTTCTGTTTCACCTGGGAATGCTACAATAATATCTGTCGTAATTGAAATACCGGGAACATACTCACGCAATAGTTTGATTTTTTCAACATATTCTTCATGTGTATATTTACGATTCATTCTTTTTAAAACTGTATTATCCCCAGATTGAACTGGAAGATGAAGATTTGGCATAACACTTTCGCATTCACCCATCGCTTTAATTGTATTTAAATCTAAATCTCTAGGATGAGATGTTGTATAATGAATTCTTTTAATACCTGTTTTATCTAAATCTCTAAGTAAATCACCAAAAGTATAATCAATACCTAAATCTTTTCCATAAGCATTAACATTTTGACCAAGTAATGTAATTTCTTTATAGCCTTGACTGACTAAACATTTAACTTCACTTATAATATCATCTTTATGACGTGATCTTTCCTTACCACGTGTATATGGAACTATACAATATGTACAAAACTCATCACAACCATACATAATATTAATCCATGCTTTATGTTCATTTGCCCTAACTTTAGGTAAATTTTCAACGATTGAGCCTTCAAAACTTAACACTTCTACTACTTTACATTTTTTGGTGGAAATTTCATATAAAAAATCAGGAAGACGATAAATGTTATGTGTTCCAAACACTAAATCAATTTCACGATACTTTTCTAATAATCGATCAACTACATGTTCTTCTTGAGGCATACATCCACAAATACCAATAATCATATCTTTATTATTTCTTTTTGGTTCTTTTAAGTTTCCTAAAACACCCCAAATGCGATTTTCTGCATTTTCTCTAATCGCACAAGTATTAAGTAACACGACATCACTAGTATTCGCAACAGGATTATAAGTATAACCTAATTGTTCAAAAATACCAGCCATAACTTCACTATCAGCTTCATTACCTTGACAGCCATAAGTTAAAATATGATATGTCTTTCCCTTTCCTAAATTTTGATATTTAGGATTTTCTTCATAAATAATCGTTTCGATATCTTTTACTAATCTTTTACGAGCTTTTCTTAAATCAGGTTTATTTAATCTAATATTATTTGCCATACATTTCACCAGAAGTAATTATACCAAAACTCTATTGAAATAGCAAAGAAAAACTAACTTTACAGTTAGTCATCTTATTAATATTAAAATGATTTAACAATCAATTTTATCGCAGTACGGTCTTCACCCTCAATTAAAATATCAGAAAAAGCCGGAATACAATAAATATCTTTGCCAGTTGGTGCAATATATCCTCTAGCAATTGCAACAGCTTTTATCGCTTGATTTAAGGCTCCTGCGCCTACTGCTTGAATTTCGATTGAATTTTTTTCCTTAAAAGCATTAGCTAATGCTCCCGCTACGGAATTTGGTTTTGATTTTGATGATACTTTTAAAATTTCCATAATATTATTCCTTTCATATCTGCTACAAAATAATATGATGGATACTTTTTTATTATGCTTCTTTTAAATATTAATTAATTTTATTGAAGGTTTTTCACCTAAAACAAGTAAAGCACCATTTATCGAACAAATATTACTTTCATCTAATTTAAATACTTCTTTACCACCAAGATGAAGTCGATCGATAATAATTTCCTTTCTAACGCCTAAAATACCTGTTGTTGACCCCGTCATACCTAAATCTGTGACATATAATGTTTTATTAGGTAAGACAATCGGATCATTAGTTTGAACATGAGTATGTGTTCCAACAACCGCACTAACACGGCCATCCAAAAAATGTGCCATTGCTAATTTTTCACTAGTCGCTTCAGCATGCATATCAACAATCACATAGTCAGATTTATGTTTTTTTAAAAACTCATCTACTACTATAAAAGGATTAGCTAATTCATAATTAGTATCCATATGAATTGTACCTAATAAATTAATAACAGTAATTATTTTTCCATTATAATTAATATCGACATAGCCATTTCCTTTTTGATTTAAAATATTCATCGGTCTAGCAATCTTACTATTTTCAATAAAATCATTAATTTCAGAATTACGATAGGTATGATTACCCATTGTAATTGCTGAAATATTTAGGTTCATCAATTCTTTATAATCTTTAAAGTTTAAGCCTTTACCATTTGTCGTATTCTCAGCATTTACAATTATCAAATTGGGTTTGTATTCTTGTTTTAAATAATTCAGTTTACTTTTAAGATAATTTAATCCATATTTACCTACAATGTCACCGATATATAAAATACGCATAATTTTTCACACTCCAAACAAAAGAAAGACAGGTTATTGCGCCTGTCTTTTATTTTTATTTTGCTACATCAACAGCTCTAGTTTCACGAATTACAGTTACTTTAATAGTACCTGGATAAGATAATTTACTTTCAATTTCTTCTTTAATTTTACGTGCAACTGTAAATGTTGATAAATCATCAACAACTTCTGGTTTAACCATTACTCTTATTTCACGGCCAGCTTGAATTGCAAATGAAGTTTCAACTCCAGGAACATTATTAGAAATTTGTTCTAATGCTTCTAGACGTTTTACATAATTTTCTAGTGAATCACTGCGAGCACCAGGACGACTTGAAGAAACAGCATCAGCTGCAGCTACTAAGATTGCGATAATGCTTTGCGCTTCTTGATCTCCGTGATGAGATGCGATTGCATCAATAACTTCTTTTGGTTCACGATACTTAGTTGCTAATTGGACACCGATATCCACGTGTGAACCTTCAACTTCGTGGTCAACCGCTTTTCCGATATCATGAAATAAACCAGCACGACGTGCCAACGTTTCATTCAATCCCAATTCAGCAGCTAATTTACCAGCTAAAAAAGCAGTTTCTAAAGAATGTTGTAAAACATTTTGTCCATAAGATGTACGATAATGAAGTCTACCTAAAATTTTGACTAATTCAGGATGAACTTTACCGATTTGAGCTTTAAACACAGCTTCTTCACCTTTTTCACGAATGTACATTTCGACTTCTTGGCGACATCTATCAACAATTTCTTCAATTCTAGCAGGATGAATTCTTCCATCTTGAATTAATGTTTCTAATGATTTTTGAGCAATTTGGCGACGTATTGGGTCAAATCCACTCAATACTACTGCCTCAGGTGTATCATCAATAATTAAATCTACACCAGTTAATGATTCTAAAGTACGAATATTTCTTCCTTCACGTCCAATAATTCTACCTTTCATTTCATCTGCTGGCAATGATACTACGTTAACTGTTTTTTCACTACAAGTTTCACTTGCATACTTTTGAATAGCCAATGCTAAAATGTTCTTGGCGCGACTTTGAACTTCATTTCTAGCATTTTCTTCCTCTTCTTTAATATAAAGTGCAATTTCTTGTGCGATAGATTCTCTAACTTGATTCATGATAATTTCGCGGGCTTGTTCCCTAGTTAAACCAGCGATTTCGATTAATTTTGCTTGTTGTTGAGCAAGTAATTCATCTACTTTAATATTTAGTTGTTCTAATTCGATTTTCTTATTATCCAACTTAGTTTCCTTTAAATTCAATGATTCTTCACGTTTATCTAAGTTTAGACTACGGCGATCTAAAGATTCTTCGCGTAATGTAAGTTTTGTTTCTAATTCAAACACAACTGTTTTACGTTCTTTAATATCTTTTTCTGCTTGACGTTTTAATTCTTGAATTTCTGTTTTAGCTTCTAAGATGGCTTCTCTTTTTAATTTTTCTGCTTGTGCTTTACCTTCAACAATAATGTTTTCTACTTGGGCACGCGCTTCACTAAGAGATTTATCATGTTGTTTAACACGATAATAATAACCTAACACTAAACCAACACCAAATAACAAAAGTGAGATTACGACAACAACAATCCATTCTGTTGGTCCCATTTTGTCCTCCGATAGTTTTAATTTTTAAATTTTATGCGCCATTAAAAGAATGCCAAAAGGCATTAACATGCTGTAAATATATTAACCACTTTTTATTAAAATATTATAATAACGTGCATTACAAAACGAAATGTAGCACGAGAACAATTAATTTATAGATAAGAGGTCAAATTACGACATATCATTAAAACTGTAAAAAATATTTAAAATTTTATACTTTTTCATGTACTATTAATATAATACATATTGATTATA
>CAZSIA010000022.1:0-12403 GCA_964606905.1 uncultured Anaeroplasmataceae bacterium
AGCCCGTGTTGTAGTAGTAATCAACACGCCCGCTGGGAAACACCATTTGATAGCCACAATGAGAAACTTCGGCATTATAACTCAATGCATTTTCCAACAGTCTTTCATACATCTGCGGCTCAACATAATCATCACCATCTACAAATCCGATCCATTCACCAGAAGCCTCTGCAACACCATGCAGTCTTGCGGCAGTAACGCCACCATTCGCTTGATGAATTGCTCTGATACGGGAATCCTTCACGGCATAGGCATCAATTATTGCACCAGTTCCATCCTTAGAGCCATCATCAACAACAATGACTTCAAAGTTGGAGTAATTCTGTGCCAACACACTATCAAGAGTCGCAGTAATATACTGTTCAATATTGTATGCGGGGATAATTATCGAGATTTTATTGTTGTCCATCAGTCAATGTATCCAATCTTTCCATCGAGTTCCTGCTTTTGCTGCATCCGCTTTTCCATGGAAACATCCTTGCGGAGCGTATAATCCTCATCGTAGCAAGGCGCTGTTTCCATGCGACGGCGTTCTTTCTCCAAGTATTCGTCAAGCGTAGAGATTACCCGAGCAGGGGAGCCGACTGCAACAGAATTATCCGGAATATTATGAGTCACGGTGCTGTTGGCCCCAATTACTACATTGTTACCAATCGTGACACCAGGAAGCACAACGCTCTCTGCACCAATAAACACATTGTTTCCAATGGTCACGCGACCAATTTTAGTGTAATTTAGAAAGCCCTTGGTACTTGCGTCGTGGCAAAGGATGTGTACTCGTGGAGCCATTGTCACATCATCACCGATCTCAATCAGCCAGCAATGACCTGGATCGAGTATAGTGCCATGAAGTCTGTTGAAATTTTTTCCAACTTTCATTCCCATGGAAATCAATTTATCTGTTGTATAATCACCTCTAAGGCGATACAGGATCTCTTTGATCAGATTCATAATTCTCCTCACAAACTCAGCAACATATCCTCTACAGCTTTCACTGTATTCACTGTACTAAACATTTTTCCGCGTTCTGCTGCCTTTTCTTTATAGTAAGCAAGCAGCACAGGATCGTCCAGCAAACGCTTAATGCCCTGATACAGCGCTTCTTCATCATTGTCTGTAACGATGCCCCACTCATCATTTTCGCCAAGCATTTCCTTCATACCGGAAACTTCAACTGTACATACGGGAGTTCCAACAATCAGCGCTTCGGTTGCTGCCGTGGAAAAGCCTTCTGCAAAGCTGGCGCAAACAAACAAGTCACATTTAGCAACATACTTGTATGGATTTGTATCGTATCCAAGAAGCGTAACAACTTCTCTCAGCTCGTTTTCGTTAATAAATTTCTCCATTTCTAACTGCAGCGGTCCGGCGCCAAGAATAAACAAACTGACAAGATATCCTTTTTTAATCAGCCTCTTAATGATACGGAGCAAGCGCATATACCCTTTTATTTCTTTAAGAGTTCCGACAGCCACCAAATGTATTCTTCCATCAGAATTCAACTTAGGAACCGGCTCAACAGCGTGGCTCAGGATTGACTCCGATTCCACCGTATTGTACAGAACTTGGCAAGGACCATTAAAATTCAAGATACCGCAAAAATCCTGCTGTACATATTCAGAAACACAAATCGTTTGATCAAATCTCGAATAACACTTTTTCGCTTCCGCTTCGTTACGAAAAGCAGCGGCTAAAGTATCCATATCTTTTTGCTGCACATGAATCCACGAAACGAGCTTGGCATCCAGATCAGAACAACCGCTCACAATTCGTGCTGATGGTCCCTCAAGATAGGAAACAATAATGTCATAATGCTCCTTGATGTATCGGCGGTAAAGCTGTTCCGGCGTGAACAGTTTCATAATATGGGAGTTCCCGGGAAACGGCTTCTTGTGGCAAACGATAAGCCTGATATCTTCAGCCAAGAATTGCTCATTCACACCACCGCCAAAAAGAGCCATAACAGAAATATCAAATTTTGAACGGTCCATATTGTTGACCAGATTGACGAGAACCTTTTCGGCTCCGCCCTGGTGAAGGTCATGGATTAGAAACAGGATTTTTTTCATATTGAATACTTCCGCAACTTAATTTCTGGTCTTATACAAGGTCAATAGATACAGGGCAAATCCGGGAAATAGCGCGAGCATGAAATACAAAGGATAAACGCTTTCTTCCAATCCTTGCCAAATCCGCTTTGCCATAAAGCAGTTAGACACATAATGAATACTGTGCCGCAGTTTGAAAGCTGCAGAAACACCTGGAAAGTTCAGATACAGTTTCCTTGTTTCGGCAAAGCTCCTCGGGCTATTTCGAAGCTGCTTGTAAAAATTACTGGACATTCCATCCGGCTGATAATCCACTATACAGAAGCACTCATTAGTCACGTAAAGCTTTCCGAACTGATCGAGCTGGTACATCATGTAGGACGGATTGAAAAACTTCTCGCCGGGAAACGTGGGCATGGGCGCCACCTTTTTCAGCAAATCCGTCCGATGGATCATTTTCTTATCACCAGGGATTTTGTATTTCGTCAGTTTCTCATAGAGGAACATCTCGCTGACTCCCTCAGGAAACTCACCGCCCACACAGTGTCCGTCTTCATAACGGTCGATGCCCATGATTCCGACATACCCCCGTCCGGATACTTGGCTCCAGATCTCTTCGATACGTGCGATGGCATCTTCAGGCATCCAGTCGTCAGAATCAATACATACGAACAGTTCGGTTTGTGTCAACTCGATGCCTTTATTGTAGCCGGTGTGCAGACCGCCGTTCTCCTTGTAACAGTAGTGGATGGGGAAACGGGCCTCCTCCGCCTGCCAGCGGCGAATCAGCGATTGCGTGTCATCGGTTGAGCCGTCGTCAATGATGAGCCACTCAAAATTATAGGAGGACTGCCGCTGAAGACTCTCATAACAGCGGTGGATGCAGTCTTTTCGATTGTAGGTAGGGGTGAAGACCGTAATCAGTTTTTTGCTCATCATGTATATTCTTCTTTCTGTTAATTCCAGAGATCCGTAGGAAATGCTTCTAGCAAATCTTTCTGCATCTGCTTGATGACGCAATAATCAATCGGCGTTCCGCCTAATGCAAGCGCATGTTCGACAGAACTGGCAACAGGAAAAGTTCTTCTTCCCGTGGAGTAATACCAATCTTTATACTTCGTTATATCCGCCGATGGAGTATCATACAACATGATTGCCGGAATCCCATAAGATTCAGCCAAAATGATTCCATGTAAAGACGAACTAATTACTAACTTCGCTTCCAGTAATGAATCAATAAACTGCCTATAGTCCCTACAGAAGGTACTAAGCACATTAGGATCGTCTTTGTATTTCTCAAACTTAGAATAATGGGGAATAAGCACATATTCACGCGTTCTTGCCTCTGACTTCCCATTGTAAAACAAAGGCATCAAAACCGCAGGGTCACCATATATTTCTGGACACGCTATTCCCATTCGAGTCAAAATTCTTCTTGTTTCCGGGCCTCGTATCGCGCGAATATCCGTCCTGTGATAGAGCCGATGGAACCAATCATATGCGAAAGAATACCATTTTCTAGGTTTGTCATATTCAAATCCAGATCCCCAGATTGTAGCATCCTGAAACCCCAGCAAAATAGACCCGATAGAATAAAGATGCCTTGCGTTATCGACTTTCTGATAGAAATCGATTCCTGTTAATCTGCAAGTCTCTTCCACAACGACTTGCGCAAGATAGTCGCCAACATTACTGTGAGTAGAATCAGGAACGATCCAAGCGTTCAAATTCACCCGATTCGGTGTGCACAGTATTATATTAGGGCAATCACGTAACACCGCCTGATTCCGATACAGCAACCGATTTAATGTGGTATTACGTCTGTCTGTCTGTTAAGATGCTATCCGGCTCCATATCATATGTCAACCTTTCTTTTGTACAAACTGCATGTATTTGTTTTTCATGTAGTCTTCGTAGTAGAATTTATAAACCGATTCCCAAGTACTGGCACAGTTCTTTTTCTTTTCCCTTATCTGTTCATTCAGATCATCCTGTCGAAGCAACGCCAGCAAGGACTCAGCACTTTCATCCAGCACGAAACCGGTATCAAATCTGGCAACTTTGGAGCCTACCAGGGTGTTCTCCGTGGTGATCATCGGGACACCCAACACCAGGCTTTCGTAATACTTATTGGGTGCAGCGTACTTGTGCAGCGGACTGGTAAGATGGTACATGGCAGAGATCATGGAAGAATTTTTCTGGATGGCTTGACCCACGGCATACTCTACCCGGCCCCAATAAGTAATATTGAGAAAGCGATCTGAGTAACCTCGGATGAGCTCATCAAGAACACCAAAACCGGCGATATTCAGCTTAACATTGGGACATTGGGACACAGCCTCCAGCAGGTTCTCCAGACCACGATCCCGGTCAAACACACCCACATAGCTGACTACATAATCATATCGTACCAAATCCTCAGCTGTCTTTTCCAGGGTCACTGTATCAAAGACGATCTTTCCGTCGGGAATATTGGGAACGATGAAAATGGTGTCGTTATCCGCCTTTGCCTGTGCCTTCCGTTCCTCCTCGCAGAGAATGACGGCGTCAGAATGGCGGTAGCAGAAGTTCTGCAGGAACTCTACCAGCTTATAGACCACGCCCTTGCCGGTCAGGGAACTGATCCAGTCAAAGATATCAAAAATTACCTTTTTCTTCAGAGGTTTGCCCACAACCAAAGCAGGGAGTATGCCGTCAATATCGCAGGCGTGGATGGCATAACATTCGCCGCGATGGCGGTAGATTTCCTTCATGGCAAAGAGCATCCAACCCAGCTTATTGGGAATATTGGCAAGTCGCTTGCCGTATTCCGCCCGGCGCTGATAGAAGGTGATGTGTTCATCCGGCTGCGCTGTACCGTTACGGTTCCAAGCAATGACGTGGTAGGGGATATTATGGGACTCGAAATAACGCAGATAATTCTTCACTCTGGGTTCAAAACATTCGTTGTCCCGAATCAGCAGAATCATAAATTTTACTCCTGTATATATGTGCCATTTACCTTCACCAGATCACGTTTTTTCAGTTCTGGGGGGAAACGGTAGGAAACACTGTCGGCAGTATCTTCATCAGTCACAAAGCCGATGTTCTCCAAGGTATTCCGCAGCAGAATATTTTTCTTTGTTTTCTGGACGGCAAAGGTGCCGGAAATGCAGTTCTCCATCTTCAGCAGACGGGAGAACAAGGCACTCTCCACGAACTTACCCGCCACCCGGCAGGACATGGCGAACTCAGTAAACACCAGTGTATTACCTTCAACGCGGTACTGACCAAAGCCTACAATGCCGTACTCGCCGAAGTCATCGGCGCAGGAAAAAGCAAAATTCTTGTGATCAGGCCGGGCAAGCACTTTCTCAAATTCTTCGGGAGTATACTTCTTGCCGGACATATTCAGCTGGTTGGTGCGGACGATCAGCTCATAGCAACGAAGTTTTTCCTCCTCTGTTGCAGGAACAAATAGGTGCATTTTTAGATTGCACTTGCGGATAAAGTCCGCAATGTCCGTATGCTCGGCGGCCATCAGGGTGTTACGCTGCTCCTCGGCCCGGTACATGGCGCGGCGGTTGCGGCTTTCTCCTGTTGCGGGGACATCAAATTCAGGCTTGGTCAGCAGTTCGTCGATTTCCGTCACATCGTATGTGCGAACCTGCGGCCAGACGGAGGCCACCTGCTGGCGCTCAAATGCGGCATCATCGATCAGTGCCAGGGTATCAATGCCGATATTCAGATTCTTTGCAATCTGCTCCATGGAGCCGCTCTTGGGGTGCCAATGGATCTGGGGATACAGGAAATACTCCGCAATACCCAGTTGCTCCAGCACCGCCATGGCGGCATTGTGGTCATTCTTGCTGGCTACGGACTGGATGATACCACGGAGATCCAGCTCCTCCATCAGCTCCCGGACACCGGGTTTCAGCGTCAGGGTATTAGGCTCGTCGGTCTCAATTAGAGTGCCGTCCCACAGGGTGTTGTCCAGATCCCAGACCACGCACTTGACCTTAGCGGCAGGCTGCTCGGGGGCGACGGGCTTCCCCTGAACAAAGTCGCACCAGAGAATGTCCAGCTCCGCTTCCAGATTGTTTTCGGGGTAGATCTTCACCAGATTGTTCGCCTTGGAGCACTCGGGGGACAGATTTTGAATCACAGCCAGATTCTCGCCGGAGGTGATAGCGATGGCGGTCTTGTAAACCGGGGTGTGGTTATCGTAAATCTCCACGATCAGCCGGTAGCTTTCCGCGCCGTAGCTGTAGCCGTGGAACAGGAACGCATCTGCCGTGTTGTCCAGACCGCTGAGCTTCCGCAGATTGCGGCGGCGAAGAAATTCCGGAATCCGGATGCCCTGCCAGCGCAAAGACTGGGGCAAATGGCTAGATTCGATGTTACCCAGCAATTTTCCAGTACCCTCGTTCTTCTTCCAGAGCTTTCTGTAATCTTCTTCCGTCAGCATAGCCGGGAACAGGACGGTCATCATGTTGCCCCATTTGCGGAACCTCACATGGACGCCCTGACCGCAGCAGGCTTTTTCGTCGGCAATGGTCAGCAGACCGTTATCGAACCGCTTGCAGCGGCCATCAGATCTGGCCTGATAGTGGACACAGCTTTCAAAGCAGGCCGGAGCTGAACATTCCAGGCAGTGCTCCTCCCACATGGCAGGACGGACCGCGCTGATCTGAAACCGGTCGCAGATATTCTCTTTACATTCCTTGCGTTTCCAAGTCCGGGACTTGTCCGCATAGTAGAATTGATACATTCAAAATCACCTGTTCAATACTTCCTGCGCCGCTTCACCCATGTTCAGGCTGCGCATTCCGTATTTTTTTTTGAGTTCATTGTAGTAGCCGAAAATTTCTTCCAGTTGCTTCATGTGGAAATCGGTATGCACGCCCACATTATGGGGATGCCACCAAAGATGGAAGGTCAGTCCGTTCTTCGCAGCGTGGAGCATCTGCTTCTTGATGCGGCAGACTTTCAAACCCTCCAAAAATGCCAGAGGCTTAAAACAAGGCTTGTACATCCGAGAGCCCACCAGATTGACGATGCCATCCTCAATCTTCGGCTCATAGCCGCCCTGCCCGGTCAGGGGCAGGTACACATCTGCCAGACGCAGAATGCGCATCAGGGGACGGAATTTGACTTTCTCATGAATCCAATCGTTTTCCTCGTCCCGGTAGGTGGTAAAGCCCAGGTTAGTCAGGATTTTGGTGTATTCCGGCTCACATTGGTTTCGGGGCAGGACAACGGATTTCAGATCGTAGCCATAGGCCTTGCCAATAGCCTTGGCGGCTTCCATGTCCGCGCGGAACTGTTCGGTGGTCTGCCCGGCCTCCCGGCAGTAGTAGTGAGAGAAGGTGTGACTGCCGATCTCCTGCCCGGGGGTGGCTGCGATCTGCTCGATCAGGCTGGGAGCGTAGAAGCAGGGGGCTTCCTGCTCGTTTTGCCCGATAGCGTCGAAGCAGCGGTAGGCAGAGAGCTTCTCGTCCGCATAGGTAGGCAGCTGTTCTGGAAAAAACTTGCGCAGTTCCTCCTCAGAGCGGGCAAACTGGAAGCCCACCGTCGCCCAGGTGGCGTGGATGCCATGCTTCTGAAACAACTCCAGCATCTGTGGGATCGCCTTTCGACCGCCTAGAACGTTGGCCTCGTATTCACTTAATTCCCAGCCGTCCTGCATACCCCAGAACAGTTCAAAATCCAGGGAGACGATCAATGTGGACTGCTTCATGAACACCCTCCACTTCTCTTCTTTATGAGAAAAGGCTATAAATAAACTGCCATAACGTGATTGCGGAATAATCAGCATCAAAGCCTTTAGTAAAAATCAACTCATAAAGGAAATAGCCAAAGTAGCATAAAACTGCTATGTAAGTTACAATCCGTGCCGACCGATGATTAAAGATTTTTTTAATCATCCAAGGCAGCGCAACCGCTGTTGCAATTTCAAAATATCCGGCCATGCGTGCATACAAGTTTGCCCCTTCAACCAAACCAATCATTAATATAAACGCACTCACGATACTCATATTAACAAATAAGTTTTCTGCACGGGTAGAATTGCTAAATAATCTATTGCGAAATATCAGTGCAATCAACGCAGGAATCCAGTATACAATAACACGAATAACATTAATTTGATTACCATCAAAGACCTCATCTTCAGCAACAAACGCTCCTATCGACTGGGCATAGTTCATGAATGTACCAAGGGTAACTTTATAGGTTCCCATAGCAAATAAAGTTGCAAAGAATAATATCCAAATCTTTTTCCCCCACGGTTTATCGAGCAACAATGGAAGAATTGCGAACATAAATGCGTGTGTATGAAACAGCACCGCAACAAAAACTAATAAGTAAAATCTTAGATATTTTTTGTCAATAGCATATGGTATGCTTAATAACAAAAAAAACATTGCGAAGCACTGCTTTAGTGCAGCCACATACATAAGATATGTACCAATGGAAAAGAAAATAAGCAAACTAAACGCAGGGTTGACAGAATAACGCTTGAATAATTTAACTACTGCAAAACCGCTCATAACAGCAGGAACCAAAAAATAAATATGATAATTATCTGTCACATCGTGCATCAAAGATTGATAAAAATAAGAGAGCGGGTTTCCTGTTAAATTTGTTAATCCTCCATCATTGATAAATTCTTCCGTTGAAACAGCATGTTGAAAGAAATTAATGTAATTGTACGTGTCATTAAATGTCTCACGTAAAAAGGACGTTGCGGAAAGCCAAAAGATCGCAGCAACCATGAAAACATCAGATTTCTTCCACATAAAATGTCGACCATCAATTCGGTCGCAACTCAGTTGAATATTTGTAGGATAATAAATTCCTGAAAGGTACAGCAGAAATGCACTTCCCCAATAAAGCAAAATAATTTGTCGCATACATAATTCTCCGCATGAATACTCATATATTGCTAAAGGGCATAATCCCCCTTCTAACCTTACTATTATATAATGTTCCCCCCGATTTGTAAACCGTGAAATCGTTGATATTACTGGCTTTTCGCGCAGAAAAACGAATGATTCTACGCCGTTTTTATTCTATTTTCCATGAAGTGCGAATACCCTTAACAGCACTTTTTCTGATAATCACCCGCATAATTCCCTCGAACCTGATCCTCCAAAATAAGTTTCCAGAAATATTTCCATAATTCTCCTTTGATAACAGCGTTTCTCCCTTCGTATGTTACATTTTCTGCCTATAATCGATAAAATATCTGTTATAGGAGGAGTATTTTATGAACGAGTTGCTTGTTGGTATGGGGCAGCGAATTGCAAGCGCACGCAGAGCAAAGAATCTGACGCAGGAACAGTTAGCAGAACTGTCCGGCGTATCGTATCAGACTATTTCTTCTGCGGAGCTTAACAAGAAGTCCCTTCGAGCAGAAAACATCATAAAAATCAGCCAGGCATTGGGAGTTTCAACGGACTACTTGCTGACCGGCAATCGGAATGAACAGGACTATACCACTTTGAATGGCAAAGTGTCCGCTGTAGTTCCCGAAAAATATGACCGCATCATGCGAATCATTGACATTATCTTGGAAGAATAATGACAGCCTGGTCTGGGATCGACTCCCGGAACAGGCTGTCTGTGCTTTTTCCCTTATATAATCGGTTTGTTGCCTCGTTCGGTCTGCATGTTCTGCATCAGGCTGTCGCGGTTTTGTACCAGCTTGCTGAGTTCCATCCACCGGGAACGAAGTGTCTTGAACGATTCATACTGAGATTCCTTTTTCTTGGACAATTCCGATTTTTCCTGCTTGAGTTCCTGAATTGTCGGCAGTTTTTCTTCTCCGAAAATTTCCCGCAGTTCTTTGGACGCTGCTTCAAACAATTCCAGTTCTGTACGGTGCTCCTCGTAGAAACCTTTTCGTTTTCCTGTCCTGGCATACTCCCGATAAATGCCCTTCGTTGTGTAGTATTGCCCCAACAATCGCAGCTGGCGATTGACCTGCTTCAGGCGTTCCTCGGTTGCTTTTAGTTCCGCGTGAGATTGCTGATAAGCCTCCAAAGCATTTGCTAAATCACAATCCAATCTTGCACCGTCCAGCAGACCGTTTTCTGACAGATAATTCAAAATCTTGGCCTGTTCCTGTAGATTGTGAAGCTTTGCCCAGTAAGCATATCCGGCACTGGACTGAACCTTCTCATTGTTTTCCAGATCAATGATCCTGCCGATCCCCTCCGTTCCGGTAAGTACGGTTTCTGCCACACGCGACTTTTGTCCACTGTGGTCAAAAGTTACCGGTTCTGTTCCGAGAATGGCTTTCTGAACTGCCGCCTTTTCAAATGCGTCTCCCAGTTTCTTTCCGGTGATTGGCCTCTTCCGACTGGACGGGAGATAGCTCCACCGGCCACGGCTTTCTTTCACCTGGATGCCGTAGTTTTCAAGCAGCTTCTTTTTGAACTCATTTTCATCGGCACTGTGGTCAATCACATCGAGAATGGCCCGCCGGATCTTTTCTTTCTCTGTTTCAAACTTCGTCTGAACCGGCTTCGTTCCGTTTTCTATCTTGGCTGCATTCTCTGCATCCAATGCTTTCTGCCCGCGCCGCTGGGCGTGGTATTCCGCATCGGTAATGCGATGCTCAGAACCTCTCAAATCCACCTGATTCAGGCCCCGGCTCCGGCACATTTGCATAACTTCATCCTGCAGATAGCTCAGATACTCTTTGGAGCAATGGTGCTTGTAACCGGATTTCGTATCACAGGGCCGCATTTGAAACGGAAGTTCTTCCGTATCCTGTATTCGCAGGCTGTTCAGGACAATATGAACATGGATATTTCCCGATTCATTGCGCCCCTCGTCGTGGGTACATACCAGCACCTGATGGCCCGGAAAATGCTTCTGAGCAAACTCCATGCCCAGGCGCTGTGCTGTTTCCATCGTCAGTCCCAGTTCCCGGTCTTTCGGATCAAAACTCAGGATATAATGGTGGGTCTTGATCTCAGTTTTCTTCTTATTTTTCCCGAACTGCTTATTGGCCTTGCGGCACTCCCGCGCAAAGGTCGAGGCATCGCACAAGATACCTTCCATCAGAAATTCCTCCCGGAGCATGGGATAACCGTCCGCATCCAGAATCATCTTTCCGGTATCCTCATCATGCTGAAAAGTCAGGTAACGCTCTGCTTCGGTGTAATCCGCATTCTTACTGGCAATATGTTTCAGAATCGCCATCAGTCATCGCCTGCCAGTTCTTCGATCTTTTGCTTCAGCATGGAAAGATCTGCGATGCAGTGACTGATCTCCCGCATCTGCCGGGCCTGCATAGGATTGCCCCCGTTCAGGTAATGGGCGATCTGGTTCAGGTTGCTGCCGATCTTACCGTACTGTGTGGCAATCTCATCCAGCGTATCCCTGTTGAATACAGGCTGGACTGTCACGTTCACCTGGGCAGTCAAAATAGCCTGTCTGATAAAATCAGACTGGGAGATACCCAGCTTATCCAGCTGCGCAATAAACTGAAGCCATTCATCATCGTTCATTCGGGCGTGTACCATGTGGGTACGACGCTCCGGATCATATTCAGGTTTCTTCCTCGTAGAAGATACCTCCTGTCATTTGTGATCGAGCACAGCAAGGAGCAATGACATTTTCCGGATCATCATTCCGGAAAATCTCACGAGGGTTTGGGGAGCCGTAATCCCCAACAAGAGGCTGCCGCAGGAGCGCAAAATGGGTGTGCTACATTTCGTGTGCTACCCATTCGTGCTACAAGGCGAATCTTGCTCTTAGCTACCCTCTCTCGCATACGTTCTGTCTCAAATCTTTCAGGAGCCGGGTTTTCACAGAAAAAGCGGGAACTCACCATCGTTCGTAACCCGAAGCCAGAGGAACAGGAGGCGGCAATTATGATCATTCCTCAAAGCGAAAAGCATCTGCACCCCCAGTACCGGGAATATACCGAGCTGTACGAGAAAACGCTCACAAATCTGGCTTCCGGTGCCCGCGGCAGCGGCGCGCCGGAAGCTATTATTGCAGCGTGTCTGGAAACTGCCCGGCTGTTTTATGATGCTGATAGTGCCGCCCTGGTCGAGGCCAATCTGGAACTTGGCTACGGTGTCTGTGTTGCTGAGAACTGCCGGGAAGGTGTGCGCAGCTTCGAGGGCCGCATCATTGATGTGACGCCGGAGAACACACCGTTCCTCTACGATAAGATCATGCAGCACGAAGTCTTTGAAGTCAACGCCTCAGAGATTTCTGCGAATATTCCACCGGAAATCTCCCAAAATGAGATTGAAATTTTCAAGCGGTTGAACGTAGAAATTCTGGTTGTCGCTCCCTATTGCCCATTGACTCCCGGGAAGTAAGAATCCGGATGACTTGGGTTAGTGGGGACA
>CAZSIA010000023.1:0-12243 GCA_964606905.1 uncultured Anaeroplasmataceae bacterium
TGAATCAGGATCTATACAAACTCAAAAGATAATCTTAACAAAATATTGTAAAGATGATAAGTTAAATGTTCATAAAATTTATGTAGATGATGGATATAGTGTCCTAAATTATTATAGATTAGTATTTAATGAAATGTTAGGGAATTTTGTGAAGACATAAATCGTTTTTTCAAGAAAGTAAAATCTTGGTTTTCATAATAAAATTAAGAAATGATTTATTGTATAATGTTTTTATGTGGGTATATTGCACGTTTCTCAGCATTTTATATTTTTAAATAAAGGAGTAAAATAATTATAAGTGCAAAATAATTATTTGGTTATAATGATGATTAGGAATAAAATACATTATGATTGGGATTTTGATTTAAGATTGTTTAAAAGAAATTATTGCTGTAAATGCGGTTCGAAATTAAGTTTCGCAAAATGATTAAATATCATGAGTATAAAGCTTTCGGTTTTCTTTATGCTGTTAGTGTGGCGACGATTACTAAAATTGCAGTTTATAATTGTAGTAATTGTAATTATGATATTACATATTTAAGTCAAAGAATAATTTCTCAAAATCAAAAAGAGCAAAATTCATTAATAATTAGTAATAGTAGTGAAATTATTAAAAAACTCAAATTTAAATCAAATTATTCTAATATTATGAAGCAAAAGTAAAATTTGTAATTGAAATGATATGTTTTATTTGTAAATGCTATTATCGTATGGTGTTAAAAAAACACTAGCAAAATAATTAAGCACTTAGATTTAGAGTTAAAAGATAAATTGTTGAATTTGCTAAAATATTAAAAACGCCTTCATTTTGAAGGCTTTTTATATGACTAAAGATAATGTTAATAGGGCTATAATTAGTGTTGGTATACCGATTGCGGCACCATATAAAGAGAACTTTTTAAAAGAAAAGTTAATATTATATGTTTTAAGTAAACTCATCCACATAATTCCGGCTAGGGCTCCGATTGGAGTGATGTAGGCAGCAATATTTGATGCGATTATACTCGCGTAAATACTAGCTGAGGATGTAAATGTCATATTTGCGAATAAAACACTCATTGGAATATTATTGATTAAATTTGCGATTAATGCCCCGCCTACTCCAAATGAAAATATTTGATTTGATTTATTTAAAAATGTTGAGATACTTTCTGTAATACCTTCAATATTTAAGGTTAAAACAATAACAAACATAGATAAAACAAATGGTATTAGTGAATAAGGAGCTCTTTTTAAAGTCTTTTTAATAAGTGTAAATTTTTCTTTTTTTATTGTTAAATAAGTAAATGTAGTTGCTAATAAACTTATACAAAAAGCTAATGTGATTAACCACATTTCAAGATTTATATATGAGGCAATTGCGATTAAAATAGTAGCTGAAATTAAATGGATTAATCCAATAATAAGTAATCCTTTATCTATTTTAACTACTTCAAGAGTACATGAATTATCAATTTTAACTTTTAATTTTTTTCTAAATAAAAGATATAAAATTGTTAATGAGACAATTGAGGAGGCAAGTGTTGGAAAAAACATTATAGACAAATATTCTATGAAGTCAATGTTAAATGCACTAGCTAAATAGATATTTGTAGGATTACCAATGATAAGTGCCATACTCCATGTGTTTGCAGCAACAAACTCAGATACTAAATATGGTATTGGATTTATTTTGCTGTTTTTTGCGAAATAACAAATAAAGGGTGTAAAAGTTAAGATAATAATGTCGTTAGAAGTAAAGACTGTTAAAAATGAAATTAAGATATATAGTCCAATGAATAATTTTATTTGACTTCCACCTAAGTGTTTTGTAGCCTTAGTAGCTATATAACTAAAAAATCCAACCTCATCTAAAAAGATTGATAAAATAGTCATGGAAATAAATAAAATTAATATTTTAATTGGATTCATACTGTTATTCTTTGTGAATGCGTTTATTATCAAATCTAAGGATATCGAATTTGTTAATATAAGTAGTAAGGCCCCAATTACTGATATTGGCCAATAACTACTAAAGCTTAGATTTTTAATCTTTATAGTTGGAAAATATAGTATTGAACATATTATTAATATGATTGTTAAAGTTATAATTAATAGTGGCATATTTTTCACCCCAAACGATACTATTGTATGCTTTATTATTGGCAACTTCAACTATTTTTTTAATTATTTTTAAAACATTTTTCTCAATTTTTTGACAATAAGAAAATTGTCTTATTTTATCTATATTTTTTTTGATATTAATTTGCTTTAATGAGTATGATTTCTACAAATTCTAACTAATAAATGGTAATAACTAGTTTTATGTAGAGCATTTGACATTGTCGAAAGTAAAAAAAATGATATAATCTAGGTGGTGAGAAACTATGAAATTAGAACAACTTTTAAAGAATGAACAAAAAAAGGCATTATCCTTAGGAAAGGAAGAGAGTGCTGTCGTATTATATATGATGCATATAACAGGATATAGTGCTAGCGAGTTATTTATTCATATGCATGATAAAGCAACAAATGAGGTTGTTGAAAAATTTAAGACTGAATTTAGTAAGTATCTTTATGATAATGTTCCAATTCAATATATTATTGGTTATCAGACATTTTATGGATATGATTATTATGTAGATAGTCGTGTGCTTATCCCTAGATATGAAACAGAAGAGTTAGTTGAAAATGTTTTACTTCTTTATGATGAATATTTTAAAGGTATGAAGGTAGATGTTTGTGATATTGGAACTGGTTCTGGAGCAATCGCTATAACACTTGCTTTAGAAGAAGAAAATATGCGTTTAATGGCAACTGATATTAGTTTTGAAGCATTGGAAGTAGCAAAGAAAAATAATGAAAAATACAGTGCAAATGTCTGCTTTTTACAAGGAGATATGGTTGAACCTTTATTTGGTAAGAAATTTGATATTATTGTTTCAAATCCACCATATATTCCAAGTAGTGAAGAAGTTGATTCTTTAGTTAAAGATAATGAGCCAAATATCGCTTTGTTTGGCGGAAATGATGGACTTAAATTTTATCGAATAATCATTGAAAATTTAAATAAAATAGCTAAAGAAAAATTTATCTTAGCGCTTGAACATGGCTATGATAAAAATGAGGAAATTGAAGCTTTAATTTTAAAACATTTTCCTTTCTCTAAAGTAATTCATAAAAAGGATATGCAAGGTAGAAATAGAATGACTTTTGCGATAGTAGGTGACTTTAATGAAGTTAAATAAAGGTGATGTAATTATTTTTCCGACAGATACAGTTTATGGTATTGGTGGAAGAATTAGTGATATTGATGCATTAAATAGAATATATGATATTAAAAAGCGTGGTAAAGATAAAAGGCTTGCTGTATTGTGTCATGATATCAATGATATTGAAAAGATTGCCGTTTTAAATGATAAAGCAAGAAAATTAATTAATGAATATATGCCAGGAGCTCTAACAATTATCTTAAAAAGTAAAGAAGAGTTTAGAAATGAATATATTTTTGAAACAGTTGGAGTTAGAATTCCTAATCACGAATTGACACTACGTATTTTAAAAGAAAATGGACCAATGGCAACTTCAAGTGTAAACGTTAGTGGTAACGCTCCATTAAATGATTATGTAGAAATTATGAAACATTTTGCTAGCGAGGTTTTATATGTCTATCCTAATGCTTATGTTCCATCAAAAGTATCTTCTACAATTATTGATTTATCAAATGAAGAATGTACGTTAATTCGTGAAGGCGATATTAAATTTAGTGAAATTGTTAAATTTCTGAATAAATAGTTAAATAATAAACATACTACAAATAGGTGATAACATGAAAAAGTTTTTTTTAATGTTGTTAGTTTTTACTGTAGTATGTTTTTTCTTTTTAAATAATCCTGAAGAAGAAATAAGAGTTAGGGTTTTAAGTAATAGTAATAGTAGTGAAGATCTTTTGTATAAGGAAGAAGTTGTTAAATATTTAAAAGAAGAAATTTTCCCTTCTATTAAGTTAGATGATGAATTTTTTAGAAAAAATTATAAAAATATTGAACAATGTCTCAATTTGAAATTTGATAATATAACTATTACATATGAAAAACATACTTTTACTAATAAGACATATAATGATAGTGCTTTAGAAAATGGTGTGTATAAAACATTACTTATATTAATTGGTGAAGGATTAGGTAGTAATTGGTGGGGAAGTATTTTTGATAACACCTTACAAAAGGAAAGTCTTGATGAAGTTAAGTATGAGTGGTATTTTAATAAAAAGAATGGTGGATAAAAATGTACGAAATTAAGCACGCAAATATAGAAAATTTGGATTCTATAAAGTCTTTTTTGTTTGAGGTTCCAGCAATAGAAAGTATTGATGAGGATGTATTAAAAAACGCAAGTGTTTTATATTTAAATGATAAAATCTACGGAGTTATAAGTTATGAATTATTTTTTAATTATGCTTTAATTAGATATTTTGTTTTTAAACGTAATGTTGATGAAATGGTTGTAAAAGAATTATTTGATTCAATTGAAAGAAGTATTAATAAAAAGGAAATTGATTATATATTTTCATTAGTTAATCAACAGGATATTTATGATTTATTTACTTCACTTGATTTTAAAGAAATCAATAAAGAAGATATTTTTATTGAAGAACAAAATTATCAAAATTCTAAATTTAAAGATACTAAATTGATGATTAAAAAAATAATTAATCAACAAAAGCTTTTATCTAAATGATAAAGGTTTTATTTTTTTCTTTTTCCTCTGCATTTTCTGTGTTATAATATTTTATTAAGGGGTGGTGATAAATTATGAAAATTGCACTAGGGTCTGATCATGGCGGCTTGCAATTAAAAAATCATTTAGTTTCTTATTTGAAATCTAAAGAGTATGAAGTTGTGGATTACGGAACTTATACTAGCGATAGTTGTGATTATCCAGATTACGCTTATCCTGCAGCTTTAAGTTTAAAAAAAGGTGAAGCTGATTATGCGATTGTTGTTTGTACAACAGGGATTGGCGTATCAATTGTCGCTAATAAGGTTAAGGGTGTCCGTTGTAGCTTAGTAACAAATGTTGAGGATGCTGTTTTAACTAAAGAACATAACAATTCAAACTGTTTAGCATTAGGTGCTAAAAATGTTTCTTGTAGGTTAGCAGAAGATATCGTTGATGCATGGTTAAACGCCGAATTTGCTGGTGGAAGACATTTAAATAGAGTTAATAAAATTAAATTAGTAGAGGAAGAAGAAAATGAGTAAAGTAACTGTTATGAATCATCCATTAATATCTCATAAATTATCGATTTTACGTCATAAAGATACAAAATCAAAAGATTTTCGTGAATTATTGAATGAAATTGCAAGTTTGATGACTTATGATATTTGTCGAGATTTAAAAACAAAAGAAGTTGAAATTGAAACTCCAATTTGCATTTCCAAATGCGAACAATTAGACAAAGATATTATAATTGTTCCTATTTTACGTGCAGGATTAGGAATGGTTGAAGGGATTTTAGAATTAATTCCAACAGCAAAAGTTGGTCATATTGGATTATATCGTAATGAAGAAACTCATGAACCATGTGAATATTACGCTAAATTTCCTGATAATTTACCTGATACTACAGTTTTTGTCTTAGATCCAATGCTTGCAACAGGTGGTAGTGCTGTTGCAGCTATCACAATGATAAAAAAACGTGGAGCTAAAGATATAAGATATATCGGTTTAGTAGGAGCACCAGAAGGTGTAAGCAAATTACAAAGAGAACATCCAGATGTTGATATTTATTTAGCTGCATTAGATGAAAAATTAAACGAAAATTGTTATATAGTACCTGGTCTGGGTGACTGTGGGGATCGTTTGTTTGGAACAAAATAAAACATTTAAATTATACGCTTTAGTTACTCAATATTTATTTATGATTTTAGTTTTAACAGTTGGTGGATTTCTCTTAGGTAAGTATTTAATTTTTAAAAATGCACTTTCTGGTGGAATATTTGCAACTGTTGGAGCAATAGTTGGAATAATATTGTTTATTATGCAACTAATTGAAATAGGTAAAACATATGAAAAATAACGATATTAAATCTTTTACTAAATTAATACTTGTTGTAAATGTTATTATTTTATTTGTTTGTTCAGCTGTTTTATTATTTTTACAAAAATATTCGTGGTTATTTGGATATTTTCTTGGGTCAGTTACGTCTTATATAACATTTTTATTGCATACAAATTATGTTACATCATTTGGGTTAGATAATAGAAGTTCTACAAAGAAAAGTATTGCCTCTGCGTTGCTTAGATTATTACTTAGTGCGGTAAGTCTATTTGTAGCCTTATATGTCAGCTTTATAGATTTGATTGCTACGTTTATAGGTCTTGTTGTTTTGAAATTTACATTATTTGTTGTTAGTTTTATCTTATGGATAAAAAAGGAGGGAATAAAGTAAAAAATGAATTTGATTAATACTGGATTACCTGAACAAGTAATCTCAACAATAATAATAACAGTCATTTTATCAATTATTTTTATTATAGTTGGATTGAAAATTAAAAAAGTAAAACCAGATGGTAAAACACCGGTTTGGTTAGTTCCTTTCATTATTTTAGTTGATTTAATTAATAAAATTACAAAAGATAATGTTGGAAAATATTGGAAAGCATACGCACCATATTTTCTTACACTAGCTATTTTCTTATGCGTTTCGAATATTTCAGGGATTTTTGGACTTCAAAGTCCTACAAGTTATTTGATAATTAATGCAGCATTAGCTGTTATTACATTCTTTATTATCCAAATTACGGGAATTGTTTCGAATGGAATAGTTAATTATACAAAGGGCTTTTTTGAACCAGTCTTTCTATTATTCCCAATAAATTTAATTGGCGAAGTAACATTACCGGTATCTTTAGCACTACGTTTAATGGGAAATATTATGAGTGGTGCAGTTTTATCAAAAATTATCTTTGGTTTATTAGGATGGTTTGCAATTCCTTTTCTTCCATTTTATAATGCAATTTTTGATATATTCTTTGGAGTTGTCCAGACAGCCGTCTTCCTGTTGTTGACAATAATCTTTACTGGAAATAAAGTGAGCGATGAAGACAAAATTATGAATGAGAAAAAAGTAGATATTTCTACACAAAATTAATTATAAAGGAGAAAAATTATGAACACATTTAATTTATTATTACCATTATTTGAAGCTATGGCAGATGCTCAAGCGTATGGACCATATTACGCTATGGGTATGGCATGTATTGGTGCTGGGTTAGCTGTTTTAACAGGTTTAGGTCCAGCTATTGGTGAAGGTATGATTGGTGCTAAAGCTATGGAAGCTATCGGACGTCAACCTGAAGCTGCAGGAACAATTCGTTTAACAATGTTAATTGGTCAAGCAGTTGCTGAAACAACTGGTTTATATGGACTAATTATTGCATTTATGTTAGTAGGGAAAGTTACATTATAAAAACAAGCAAGGTGATTTTGAATGGATGAAATATTAAAAGACATAGCTGAATTTGTTGAAGGCTGTCTTGGACCATTGAGCAATAACGGTGATATTTCTACATGGCTTCGCGACTTTTTGATTCAATTAATTGCAACATTACTTCTTTTTCTTGTTGTAAAAATATTCCTATGGAAGCCACTAACGGAGTTTTTAGAAGCAAGAAGAGATAAGATAGACAAAGATTTAACTTTGGCAGAAGAATCAAGAGTGAAAGCGATAAAAATAGAAACTGAACTTGCTCTTAAGTATGATGCTGCTAAGGTAGAAATTCAAAAATTATTAAAAGAAGCTGAATTAGCTGGCAATTTAAGAAAAGAAGAAATTATTAAAGAAGCTAAAGAAGAGGCAGCTTTGAGATTATCAATGGCAAAAGAAGAAATAAATCGTGAGATTTTAGAACAAGAAAACAATATTAAAAATCAAATCGTTGAAATTGCTTTTTTAGCTGCAGAAACAATTGTTGGTGAAGAAGTTGATCGCAAACAATATTTAGATGCTGTAACTAAAATTATCGAAAGTGGTATGAACAATGGATAAAGGATATGCACGTGCTTTTTTCGAAATAGCCAAAGAAGATAATACATTAAATGAGTGTAAGGAGTCATTTGATGTTTTTATCACTATTTTGAAAGCGGAAAATGATTTTTCTTTAGTTTTAAATTCACCTAAAGTTAAGACTTTAGAAAAGAAAGAATTAATTAAGAAAGCCTTTAAAGATTGTTCAGAAGATTTTATTTGGTTTTTATTTGTTGTTTTAGATAATCAAAGAATTAGTTATATTGAACAAATTTATAATGAATTTTTGTATTTGTATAACGAAGAAAATAAAATTAAAATTGTCACTGTTGAAAGTGAAAAACTACTGACAGAAGTTGAGAAGGAAAAATTATTAAGTAGTTTAAAGAAGCATTTTTTTGGGTATGATATTGTTATTAAAAATGTTGTTAATAAAAACACTATAGGTGGATATCATATTTTAGTAAATGGTTTAAGTATTGATTTAAGCTTAAAAAGAAAAATTGATGATTTAGCAAATCATGTTCTTAAATAAGGAGGTTTTTAAAATGGCCAAAATTAATGTAAATGAAATTGCAAGCTTATTAAAAGAACAAATAAAAGCATATAAAGAAGAGATTAAAACCGAAGAGGTCGGAACTGTAGTTGAAGTTGGTGATGGTATTGCAAAGGTTTATGGATTAGATAATGCAATGCAAAGCGAATTAATTTTATTTCCAAATGGTGTTTATGGTACAGTCTTAGATTTAGCAAAAGATAGTGTTGGTGTAATTTTATTTGGTGATACTTCTTTGGTTAAAGAAGGAGATACTGCACGTTGTACTGGCCAAATTCTTTCAATTCCAGTTGGAGAAGGATTCTTAGGGCGAGTGATTGATCCACTTGGAAATCCTTTAGATGGAAAAGGTCCAATTGTTTCTACTAAGCGCCGTCCGATTGATGTTAAGGCAAGTGGTGTTATGCAAAGACAAAGCGTAAAGCAACCACTAGAAACTGGTATTAAGGTTTTAGATGCTTTAGTTCCAATTGGTAAAGGTCAAAGAGAACTTATTATTGGTGATAGACAAACTGGTAAAACAGCAATTGCAATTGATACAATTATTAATCAAAAAGGTAAAGATGTTATTTGTATTTATGTAGCAATTGGTCAAAAGGAAAGTACAGTTGCTAATATAATTGAACAATTAAAGGAACATGATGCTCTAAGTTATTCAATTATTGTTACTGCAGGTGCTTCTAAACCTAGTCCACTTTTATATATTGCACCATATTCAGGTGTTACTTTAGCTGAAGAATTTATGTATAGTGGTAAAGATGTATTGATTGTCTATGATGATTTATCAAAACATGCTGTTGCATATCGTGAATTATCATTATTATTGCACCGTCCTCCAGGACGTGAGGCATATCCAGGTGATGTTTTCTATCTTCATTCTAGATTGCTTGAACGTGCTGCAAAGCTTTCTGATGATTTGGGTGGTGGAAGTATTACTGCTCTTCCAATTATTGAAACACAAGCAGGTGATATTTCTGCATATATTCCAACAAATGTAATCAGTATTACTGATGGACAAATATTCTTAGAAACCGCGTTGTTCCATTCAGGAATTCGTCCTGCAATTAACGCTGGTTTGTCAGTAAGTCGTGTTGGTGGCAGTGCTCAAACTAAAGCTGTTAAAAAGGTGTCTGGAACATTAAGACTTGACTTAGCATCTTATCGTGAATTAGAATCATTTACGCAATTTGGTTCTGATTTAGATCCTGCAACAAAAGCTCGTTTAGATCGTGGTAGAAGAACTGTTGAAATTTTAAAACAAGGTTTACATGAACTTGTATCTTTTGAAAAAGAAGCAGTTATACTTTATGCCTTAACTAATGGGTATTTAGATTCAATTGAATTTGAAGAATTAATAAGTTTTGAACAAACATTATATAGAGAAATGGAAATAAATGAAAAAGGTATTGCAATTTCAAATTATGTAAAAGAAACTAAAGAATTACCAAGTGATAGCCAATTAGAAGAATTTATCAAAGAATGTAAGAGAAAATATTTATAATGGCTCTATCTTTGATTGATGTCAGAAGCAGAATAGCTTCTACTAAAAAAACTAGTCAAATTACAAAAGCAATGTACATGGTATCTTCTTCTAAAGTTAAAAGAAGTCAACAAGTATATTATGATTATCAAGATTTTTTTAAAAGAATAAGAGGGTTGGTTGCTACAACACTAAAAAATGTTGGAGACGATTTTTCGTATGCTATGTTTGAAAAACGTGAAGTAAAAACAACAGCTTATCTTTTGATTTCTTCTGATACCGGTTTGGCTGGACCATATAATACAAACGTATTTAAGCATTTTGAACAACTTGTTGCTCAAGATGGCGGTAGTTATGTTGTTTGGACAATTGGAAGAAAAGCATATTCATATGTTAAAGGAAAAAAACATCCACTTCTAAATTCATCACCAACACTTGTTCGCGATGATGTCATGTATATCGACATTGTTCCGCTTGCTAAGCAATTTGTTCATGCTTATTTAAAAGGCGAAATTGATAAATTAGTAATTGTCTATAATCACTTTGTTAACAGTTTAAATATTGAAGTTACATCACAAGTTTTATTACCTATTGATGAAATTAAAGATGATGTAAATGAAAAAGAATATATTTTTGAAGGCGGTATCGAAAATATCGTTGATGAAATTATGCCGATGTATATTCAGGCTGTAGTTTATGGAATTATCTTAGATGCAAAAATTAGTGAGCATTCGTCAAGGATGAACTCGATGAAGAATGCGACCGATAATGCAGAAGAAGTAATTGATAAATTACAAATTTTATATAACCGTGCTCGCCAAAATGCAATTACAACAGAGTTAATTGATATTATTGCTGGTGCGAATGCGGTTGAGTAAGGAGAATTTTGATGAAAAAAGGAAAAATAGTTGCCGTTAGAGGGCCTGTTGTAGATGTTTTATTTTCCGAAGAACTTCCTAATATCAATAATGCGCTTGAAATAAAAGTAGCTGCTGAGGATAATCATTTGATTGAAATTGATTTAGTTTTAGAAGTTGCTCTTCATGTGGGTGAAGGAGTTGTAAGATGTATTGCGATGGATTCAACTGATGGACTTGTGCGAGGAATGGAAGTAATTGATACAGGCAGCCCAATTAGTGTACCTGTTGGTGAAGCTACATTAGGTAGAATGTTTAATGTTTTAGGTAAACCAATTGATGGACTAGAAGATGTTAATTCAAGTGTTATGCCTATTCACCGGGATGCACCAAAACTTGATGAATTAACTAGTAAAATTGAGGTTTTTGAAACTGGTATTAAAGTAATTGACCTTTTAGCTCCTTATATTAAAGGTGGTAAGATTGGTTTGTTTGGTGGTGCAGGTGTAGGAAAGACCGTACTTATTCAAGAGTTAATCCATAATGTTGCACAAGAACATGGTGGTATTAGTGTATTTAGCGGTGTTGGTGAAAGAACACGTGAAGGTAATGATTTGTATTTTGAAATGAAAGAGTCTGGAGTTATTAATAAAACAGCGATGGTGTTTGGACAAATGAACGAACCTCCAGGAGCGCGTATGCGTGTTGCCTTAACTGGTTTGACAATGGCTGAATATTTCCGCGATGAAGTTAATCAAGATGTTTTATTATTTATTGCTAATATTTTCCGTTTCACACAAGCAGGAAGTGAGGTTTCTGCACTGTTAGGAAGAATGCCTAGTGCAGTAGGTTATCAACCAACACTTGCTACTGAAATGGGGCGTTTGCAAGAACGTATAACATCTACTAAAAATGGTTCAATTACTAGTATTCAAGCAATTTATGTTCCAGCTGATGACTATACTGACCCAGCTCCAGCTACAACATTTACACATTTAGATGCTACAACAAATTTATCTCGTAAATTAACTGAAGAAGGTATTTACCCTGCAGTAGATCCGCTTGCATCAACATCAAGAGCTTTAACTCCTGAAGTTGTGGGTGTAAGACATTATAATGTTGCAAGACGTGTTCAATCACTACTTCAAAGATATAATGAATTATTAGATATTATTGCTATCCTAGGGATGGATGAATTAAGTGAAGCAGATAAATTAGTAGTATTGCGCGCTCGTAGAGTTAAATTATTCTTATCTCAAAATATGTTTATTGGTGGACAATTTACAGGTATTCCTGGTTCATATGTTCCAATTAAAGAAACAATAAGAGGTTTCGAGG